>JAUIBM010000032.1 GCA_030428345.1 Alphaproteobacteria bacterium
CCCAGACCGGTATCCAGGCCTTCTTCTGATGGAGGGGCGGACAACCCCGCTTGCGGGCCTTCGCGTGGTGGAACTGGCGCGGATCCTCGCCGGGCCGTGGATCGGCCAGACCCTGGCCGATCTCGGCGCCGACGTGATCAAGGTGGAAAGCCCGCAGGGCGACGACACGCGCGGCTGGGGGCCGCCCTGGGTCGAGGTCGAAGCCGGGCGCTCCGCCGCCTATTTCCATTCGTGCAATCGCGGCAAGCGCAGCCTGGTGGCGGATTTCTCGACCGCGGAAGGGCAGGAAATCATCGTCAGGCTGGCCCGTTCCGCCGACGTCGTCATCGAAAACTTCAAGGTGGGCGGCCTGGCGAAATACGGGCTGGATGCGGCGGCGCTGATGGCGCTAAACCCGCGCCTGATCGTGTGTTCGGTGACCGGCTTCGGCCAGGACGGTCCTTATGCCCATCGCGCCGGCTATGACTTCATGATCCAGGGCATGGCGGGCATCATGGATCTGACGGGCGAGCCCGACGGCGCCCCGCAGAAGATGGGCGTCGCCTTTGCCGATATCTTCACCGGGCTGTACGGGACGATCGCGATCCAGGCCGCGCTCGCCGAACGCGAGCGCACCGGCAAGGGGTCGCATGTCGACATGGCGCTGTTCGACACGATGACCGGTGTGCTGGCCAACCAGGCGATGAATTTCATGGCGTCCGGGGTTTCGCCGAGGCGGCTCGGCAATGCCCATCCCAACATCACGCCTTATCAGACCTTCGCCACGGCCGACGGCCACCTGATCGTCGCGGTGGGAAACGAGGCCCAGTTCTCGCGGCTCTGCAAGGTGCTCGGTCTCGACGATTTGCCGGGTGACGCCCGATTTGCCACCAATAGCGCCAGGGTCGACAACCGGGTGGAACTGGCACGGCAACTGTCTGCAAGGATCGCCGACTGGCGGCGCGACGATCTGCTGGCGGCGCTAGAGGCGGCGGTGGTGCCGGCCGGGCCGATCAACACCGTGGCGGACGTCTTCGCCGACCCGCAATTCGCACATCGCGGCATGCGCATCGAGAATGATGGCGTCCCCGGCCTGCGCACGCCCATCGTGCTGGACGGCAAGCCGGCGTCGAGCCCCAGGCGCGCGCCGGAACTGGGTGAGCACACGCGGGAGATCCTCTCAGAACTCGGACTCTAGGACCCCGACGGATAATCGATCCGCAGTTCCACCCGGTCGGCGGCGAAGCGCGTGATCGAATACTGTATCGGCGCGCCTTCGGGATCGGTGTTGAGGGCGCGGGTGACCAGGACCACCGCCCCCGGCGAGAGCGCGAGATCGGCGATATCGCCCGGGTCCGCGTGCCGCGCTTCCACGAGGGTCGAGGCGCGCAGGTAGTCGCTCACACCGAGTTCTGCCAGGGCGCTCGTCACCGATCCGGTGCGGGCATAGACCTCGGGGAAACGGGCAAAGCGTTGTGGATCGTACCACGAGGTCGCGCGCGACACCGGCAGTCCGTCGGCCGCGCCCAGCGATTCGATGCGCACGACGCTTGCGCCGGGGGAAAGGGCGAGCGCCCGCGCCACCTCCTCGGTGGCCGCCTCCAGGGTGTGGCGGAGCATGCGCGTGCGCCTCTCGCGCGCCTGTCCCTCCAGTCCGGCCGAAAAGCGCGTGCGCGGGGTGATCGGATAGGCGAGGCGGCCCCTGCGCACGATAAAGGTGCCGCGTCCCTGTTCGGTGCGCAGCGCGCCTTCCCCGACAAGGGCCGCAATGGCCGCGCGAACCGTGTGCCGGTTGACCCCGAAACGCGTCGCCAGTTCGGTTTCGGGCGGCAGGCGCGCCTCGTCCGCCCCGGAGATGAATTCGGACCGGATACGGTCGGCAATCTGCCGCCACAGGGCGACGCCGGTGCGCCGCTCGAGGTCGGCTCGTTCCGCCTTCGCCGGGGGCGGCGTCACTCTCCTGTCACGTTCCATCGGTATTTGACATCGATCCTGTTTGGTTGTCTATATCAATAGACAAATTTGCAGCGAACGCAAACACTGAAATCCCGACGCGGATTGCCGCGCAGAGGCCGTGCCGAAATGACCGCCACCGACGAACCGTCTCCCAGCGATCCGAGGGCGAGCCGCCGCCGCCGCATGGGCATTCTGGCGCGGTGCGAGGCGGGCGACCTCAAGCGCCTGTGGGAGGGTCTCGCCCTCGATCCGGCGCATGAGGCGCTGCGGGGGCCGGAAACCGGTCTCGTCACCCTGCGCGGGCGAACCGGCGGCGGGGGCGCGCCGTTCAATGTGGGCGAAGTCAGCGTCACGCGGGCCACGGTGCGCCTGGAGGACGGATGCGTCGGCCATGCGGTCATGCTCGGCCGCGACAGGGTCAAGGCGCGGCTCGCGGCGGTGATCGACGCGCTGGCCGACCATCCCGATCATGCGGGCCGGATCGAGGCCGAATTGCTTGCGCCGCTCGAGGCCGGTCTGGCGCAGGCCGATGAGCAATTGCGGGAAGAAACCGCGGCGACGCGGGTCGAGTTCTTCACCATGGTGCGGGGAGAGGATTGATGGCGGTTGCAGCCGGCGTGCTGGAGGGCGGATTCGCCGATGCGGTGATGGAAGGGCAGGCGGTGTTTCGCGCCGTGCTCGAGGCGATGGCGCGGCCGGGAACCGTGCAGCCGGTCGCCGGACTGCAGAGGGCGCCGCGGCCGTTGTCGCCCGTCGCCGCCGCACTTGTCGCGACCGTTTGCGACGGCGACACGCCGGTCTGGCTGGACCCCAGCCTTGCGCCAGGCGGCTCGCGCACCCGCGGTCCGGGTGATGGCGGCGCGGTTGCCGCGTGGATCGCGTTTCATACCGGCGCGCCGCTCGCTGCCACGCAGGGGGAAGCCCAATTCGCGATCTGCGCCGATCCGGCCCTGCTGGCGCCGCTGGAAAGCTTTGCCCGCGGCACGCAGGATTATCCCGATCGTTCCGCAACGCTCATCCTGCAGGTGGATACCTTCTCCGAGGGCGAACCGCTGCTGCTGGAAGGGCCGGGCATCGCCGGGCGGGCCGGCGCCGCTCCGGGGCCGCTGCCCAGGCATTTTCGCGACCAGTGGCGGCAGAACGGCGCCTGCTTTCCGCGCGGCGTCGACCTGATCTTCGCCGGACCGGACGCGGTGATGTGCCTGCCGCGGACCACGCGCATCCTCGAAACGCAAAGGTGATCCCATGTATGTCGCGGTAAAGGGCGGGGAGGCGGCAATCGACAACGCCCACCGCCTGCTGGCGGACCGCCGGCGCGGCGATCGCTGCGTCCCGGCGCTGACGCTGGAACAGATCGCCGGCCAACTGGCGCTGGCGGTCGATCGGGTGATGGCCGAGGGTTCGCTCTACGATCGCGAACTGGCAGCGCTCGCGGTCAAGCAGGCGCGGGGGGATCTCATCGAGGCGATCTTCCTGGTACGCGCCTATCGCACCACATTACCGCGTTTCGGCTACAGCGAACCGGTCGACACGGGCGCGATGGTGATCGAGCGGCGCATCTCCGCGACCTACAAGGATCTGCCGGGCGGGCAGGTTCTGGGGCCGACCTTCGACTACACGCACCGCCTGCTCGATCCGGAACTGGCCGGGGACGGCCCGGTCGCGAGCGGGCAGCGGCGCGAAGCGGAAGCCGGCCGCGTCCGGCGGGTGTCGGAAATCCTGGCGGGCGAAGGCCTGATCGAGGAAGACGGCGCGCCGCCCGAGGATGGGGCGATCGGCGACATCACCCGCACGCCGCTGGAATTCCCGATGGATCGCCAGAGCCGGCTGCAATCACTGGCGCGGGGCGACGAGGGCTATCTGCTCGGCCTCGCCTATTCGACCCAGCGCGGCTACGGCCGCAACCATCCCTTTGTCGGCGAGATCCGCATCGGCCGGGTCGATGTCGAGATCGAGGTTCCCGAGCTTGGCTTCTGCGTGCCGATCGGCCGGGTGCAACTGACCGAGTGCCAGATGGTCAACCAGTTCAAGGGCAGCGCCAAGGCGCCGCCGCAATTCACCCGCGGCTACGGGCTGGTGTTCGGCCAGTCCGAGCGCAAGGCGATGTCGATGGCGCTGGTCGACCGGGCCTTGCGGGCAGCGGAATTCGGTGAGGATGTCGTCGCTCCCGCGCAGGACGAGGAATTCGTCATATCCCATTGCGACAACGTGCAATCGACCGGCTTCGTCGAGCACCTGAAGCTGCCGCATTACGTGGACTTCCAGGCAGAGCTCGATCTCGTGCGGCGCATGCGCGCCGATTTCGACAAGCGTGCCGGCGGCTCTCAGGATCACAAGGAGGCGCCCGAATGACCGCGACGGCCGACATCGCATCCTACAACTTCGCCTATCTGGACGAGCAGACCAAGCGGATGATCCGGCGCGCCATCCTGAAGGCCGTGGCGATCCCCGGCTACCAGACGCCCTTCGCCAGCCGCGAGATGCCGATGCCCTATGGCTGGGGCACGGGCGGCGTCCAGGTCACGGCCGCCGTCATCGGGCCGCAGGACACGCTCAAGGTCATCGACCAGGGCGCCGACGACACCACCAATGCGATCTCGATCCGCAAGTTCTTCCAGAAGACCGCCGGCGTCGCCACCACGACGAAGACGCAAGAGGCCTCGATCATCCAGACGCGGCATCGCATCCCCGAGACGCCGCTGCAGGCCGGGCAGATCATCGTGTTCCAGGTGCCGATCCCCGAGCCGCTGCGCTTCCTGGAGCCGCGCGAGACCGAAACGCGCAAGATGCACGCGCTGGAAGAATACGGCCTGATGCATGTGAAGCTGTACGAGGACATTGCCCGGAACGGGCGCATCGCCACGACCTATGCCTATCCGGTCAAGGTCGAGGGGCGCTATGTCATGGATCCCTCGCCGACGCCGAAATTCGACAATCCGAAAATGCACATGAGCGCGGCGCTGCAGCTCTATGGCGCGGGGCGCGAACGGCGCATCTACGCCATCCCGCCCCACACCCGCGTCGTCAGTCTCGATTTCGAGGACTTCCCCTTCGAGGTGCAGAAATTCGACAAGCCCTGCGCGCTGTGCGGGGCGGAGCAGGTCTATCTCGACGAGGTCATTCTCGACGACCGGGGCGGGCGCATGTTCGTGTGTTCCGACACCGACCATTGCGAGGAGCGGCGCGCGGCGGGGCATGTCGGCGAACTGGCGGAGCAACCACGATGAACGCTGCGAACGGCTCCGGCACGCCCGAGGCGATTTCCGACGAGCCGCTGCTGCGGGTGCGCGGCCTGTCGAAGTTCTACGGCGCGCGCATCGGATGCACGGATGTCTCGTTCGATCTGTGGCCAGGCGAGGTGCTGGCCGTGGTCGGGGAATCGGGTTCGGGCAAGACGACGCTGCTGAACTCCATTTCCACGCGGCTGCCGCCGACATCTGGAAGCGTCAGCTACCGCATGCGCGACGGCGGTTTCCGCGATCTCTACCGCATGGGCGAGGCCGAGCGGCGCTTCCTGATGCGCACCGACTGGGGCTTCGTCCACCAGAACCCGGCGGACGGGCTGCGCATGGCGGTGTCGGCCGGCGCCAATGTCGGCGAGCGGCTGATGGCGGTGGGCGGACGCCATTACGGCAATATTCGCGCCAGCGCGCTCGACTGGCTCGCCCGGGTCGAGATCGACGCCGACCGCATCGACGATCAGCCGCGCGCCTTTTCCGGCGGCATGCGCCAGCGCCTGCAGATCGCGCGCAATCTCGTCACCGCGCCGCGCCTGGTCTTCATGGACGAGCCGACCGGCGGTCTCGACGTTTCCGTCCAGGCGCGGCTGCTCGATCTGCTGCGCGGCCTGGTTTCCGATCTGGGGCTTTCCGTCGTCATCGTCACCCACGACCTGGCGGTGGCGCGGCTGCTTTCGCACCGCATGATGGTGATGAAGGAGGGCAGGGTGGTCGAGACCGGGCTCACCGACCGGGTGCTGGACGATCCGCAGGCGCCCTACACCCAATTGCTCGTCTCCTCCATCCTGCAGGTCTGACCGATGCCAACGCCGCTGATCGTTTCCGATGTCGCCAAGACCTTCACCATGCATCTGCGCGGCGGCGTCCGCCTTCCGGTGTTCGAGCGGCTGTCCTTCACGCTGACCGCCGGCAAATGCGCGGTGCTCGCCGGTCCCTCCGGAGCCGGCAAGAGCACGGTGATGAAGATGGTCTATGGCAATTACGGCGTCGATTGCGGCCAGATCATCGTCAACCATCGCGGCAGGCTCACCGATATCGCTTCCGCCGATCCAAGGGCGATGCTCGATATCCGCCGTCATACGGTGGGCTATGTCAGCCAGTTCCTGCGGGTCGTGCCGCGCGTCGCCGCCCTCGATGTCGCGGCCGAGCCGCTGGTCGAGCGCGGCGAGAGCCAGCAGGCGGCCCGCGCCCGCGCCAGCGAATTGTTCGAGCGGCTCAATCTGCCGAGGGCGCTGTGGAGCCTGCCGCCGGCGACATTTTCCGGCGGCGAACAGCAGCGCGTCAACATCGCGCGCGGCTTCATTACCGCCCACTCCGTGCTCCTGCTGGACGAGCCGACAGCCTCGCTCGATGCGGCCAATCGCCAGGTGGTGATGGATCTGATCGACGAGAAGAAGCGCAGCGGCGTCGCGCTGCTCGGGATCTTCCACGATCACGATGTGCGGCAGGCGGTCGCCGACGCCGTGGTCGACATCACCGAATTCTCGGTGTCGGGGGCCGCCGCATGAAAACGCTGGGCGAGGAGCCGCTGGTTCATCCCGCCGCGCGCGTCGTCGGTACCACGCTGGGCCGCTACACCGAGATTGACGAAGGCTGCATCGTCCAGGACTGCTCGATCGGCGATTATTCCTATCTGATCCGCCAGACCGAGGCCTGGTGCGCGACAATTGGCAAGTTCGCCAATGTCGCCAGCCATGTGCGCATCAACGCCCCCAATCACCCTGTGTGGCGTGCGACGCAGCACCATTTCGTCTATCGCGCCTCGCGGTATTTCCCGGGCGAGGGCGACGAGGCGGAATTCTTCGACTGGCGCAAGTCCAACGCCGTCATCATCGGCCACGACGTCTGGATCGGGCATGGCGCCACGATACTGCCGGGCGTGAGCGTCGGCGACGGCGCGGTGATTGGCGCGGGCGCCGTCGTCTCGCGCAATGTCGATCCCTATACGATCATGGGCGGCGTGCCGGCCAGGCCCATCCGTCGCAGGTTTTCGCCGGCGCTGGCGGCGCGCATGCAGGCGCTCGGGTGGTGGGACTGGGACCATGCCCGCCTGCGCCAGGCGCTCGCCGATTTCCGCATGCTCTCGGCCGAAGCCTTTCTGGAAAAGCACGAGACATCGGCAGGCTGACCCTTGGTCAGCTCGCCATTGTGCACAGTCATGCAATTGTCATCCAACCGACAAGCGGTTTTTACATGGGCGCTGTAGCGCTTTGCCTCAACGGCCTGCGAAGGGCCGGGAAACGCAAGGCAGGCGAATGCTCGAACTTACCGATGTAACCCGTCGTTTCGGCCCCAATACCGCTGTCGCGGAGGTATCCCTGCAGATACCGGAAGGCCAGATGGTCGGCGTGATCGGGCGCTCTGGCGCGGGCAAGTCGACCCTGCTGCGCATGATCAACCGCCTGATCGATCCCTCGCAGGGCAAGATCTGGTTCGACGACATCGAAGTATCATCGATCTCCGGCAAGGAATTGCGGCGCTGGCGGCGCGACTGCGCCATGATTTTCCAGCAGTTCAACCTGGTGCCGCGCATCGACGTACTGACCAATGTCATGCTCGGGCTGCTCAATCACCGCTCGCTGCTGCCCAATCTGCTCAACATCTTCACCCGCGAGGAGCGCGTCATGGCGCTGGCGGCGCTGGAGCGTCTCGGCATCGCCCAGACCGCGATGCAACGCGCCGGCACGCTGTCCGGCGGCCAGCAGCAGCGCGTGGCGATCGCCCGCGCCCTGATGCAGCGGCCCCGGATGATCCTCGCCGACGAGCCGATTGCCTCGCTCGATCCGCTCAACGCCAAGGTGGTGATGGATTCGCTCAAGGACATCAACGAACGCGAGGGAATCACGGTCGTCACCAATCTGCATACGCTGGACACGGCGCGCGCCTATTGCAGCCGCGTCATCGGCATGGCCGGCGGCAGGGTAGTGTTCGACGGGACGGCCGATGAACTGACCAACGAAGCCGTGCGGATGATCTACGGGGTCGGGGAGGGCGAACTCTCCGAGGAGATCACGTCCACCTCTATCCGCCCGGTCGCCGCCGCGAAATCCGCCGCCTTGCCCGCCTCCGCCGTCGCTGCGGACGGGTCGGTCGGGATCGCCTCGCCCGCGTGAAGGGCCATCTGCAGAAATCACGGGAACAGACCGGCGGGGCCGGTTTAACCAGGAGAATGACCATGTTCAAGAAACTGCTTCTTGCCGCAGCCAGCGCTGCCGCATTGTTCACCGCGGCGCCGGCCGGTGCGGCGGACATGAAGGAATTCCGTATCGGCATCCTCGGCGGCGAGAACGAAGCCGACCGCCTGCGCAATTTCCAGTGCATGACCGACAAGCTGCCCGCCGTTCTGGGCGTCGAGAAGGTCTCCCTGTTCCCGGCCGCCGACTATGACGGCGTCATCCAGGGCCTTCTGGGCGGCACGCTCGATTATGCCGAGCTCGGTGCCTCGGGCTACGCCAAGATCTATCTCGACAACAAGGATGCGGTCGAGCCGATCCTGACGACCATCCAGACCGACGGCTCCACCGGCTATCATTCGGTCATGGTCGCCCGCAAGGATTCGGGCATGACCAAGCTCGAAGACATGAAGGGCAAGAAGCTCGGCTTCGCCGATCCGGACTCCACCTCCGGCTTCCTCGTTCCTTCCGTCACCCTGCCCAATGATGTCGGCGCGCCGATCGCCGAGTTCTTCGGCTCCACCGGCTTCGGCGGCGGCCATGAGCAACTGGTTCTGGAAGTGCTGAAGGGCACCTTCGACGCCGGCACCACCTGGGCCTCGGGCGTTGGCGATTTCAAGGACGGCTACACCTCCGGCAATCTTCACAAGATGGTCGAGAAGGGCCTGCTGAAGATGGACGATCTGGTCGAGCTCTGGCAGTCGCCGCTGATCCCGAACGGCCCGATCGTCGTTCGCTCGTCGATGGACGCCGACACCAAGACCAAGTTCAAGGACTTCATGATGGCCCTGCCGAAGAGCGATCCGGAATGCTTCTCCGCGATCCAGGGCGGCGACTACACCGGCTACACCGAAGTCACGCCGGAATTCTATGACGCGATCATCGCCGCCCGCAAGGCGAAGATCGGTTCCTGATCCCGACACAGCAATACGAACGCCGCCGGTCCCCCCGGCGGCGTTCGCCCGTTTCAGGAGCCATGCCATGTCCGATCACGTTTCCGGCCGCGATCCCATCCGCCTTTCGCCGCAGACGCTGCTGATCGAACGACACTGGAACGCGATGGTGCGCCAGCGCCAACTCTACACGATCGGCGGCATCGTGGTGTTGTGCATAGCGCTCGGCGCCTCCGTCTGGTTCGCCAACGAAACCAATGCCGGCAAGTTCTTCGACCGGCTGCCCTATCTGTTCGATTTCTTCATCGACATGCAGCCCCGCGACTGGTTCGAGCCATGGCGCGCGCTGTTCGATCTTCCTTCGCCCTATGACGATGGCAGCCTCAAATACAATTATCCGGTCGGGCGGGTATATCTGGTCGGTTCGCTGTATGTGCCCGAATATTTCTACAAGATGGTCGAGACGCTGAACATCGCGCTGCTCTCGACCCTGGTCGGCTTCACCTTCGGGTTCCTGTTCTGCTTCGCCGCGGCGCGCAATCTGGGGGTCAGTCCATGGCTGCGCTTCATCGTGCGGCGCGTGATGGAAATATTGCGCGCCTTCCCGGAGATCGTCATCGCCGGCTTTTTCCTGGCGATCTTCTCGCTGGGCCCGATCCCGGCCATCCTCGCCGTATCGATCCACACCATCGGCGCGCTCGGCAAGCTCTTCTTCGAGGTGGTGGAAAACGCCGACATGAAAGCCGAGGAAGGGCTTCGCGCGGTCGGCGCGACCTGGATGGAGCGCGTGCGCTACGCCATCGTGCCGCAGATCATGCCCAATTTCATGAGCTATTTTCTGCTGCGCTTCGAGATCAATGTGCGCGCCTCGACCATTCTGGGCGCCGTCGGGGCGGGCGGTATCGGCGAGCAATTGCGCCTGTCGATCACGCGCGGGCACGACGCCAAGACCATCGCGATCATCTTCCTGCTGTTCTGCACCATCGTGGCGGTCGACCAGTTCTCCGCCTGGCTGCGCAAGCGCCTGGTCGGCGCGCAATCCTTCAGCTTCACCCAGTGACCGGAGACCGGCAATGACCGCGCCCGACGCCACCGACATCGCCGCTTTCCAGGAACGCTACCCCGAGGTTTTCCGCTCCAACTGGCTGCGGCGCTATTCCGGGCTGATCGGCGTTGCGGCCTGCGCCCTCTACACCCTTTATTGCTGGTGGTTCTTCTCGATCGGCGCGGTGGTCTCCAGCGCCAATTGGGGGGTGGCGAGCATCTATCTGGCCGACTGGATTTCCTACGACGTCCGGCCGAGCATCGAGATTTCGGAAAACTACCTGGAAGTGAAATATTCCAAGTTCTCGGTGCTCGGACCCAATCCCGACCCGGACTGGCTGGTCAAGGAAAGCGCGACGGTCGACAAGGCGACGCGCGTGGAGGCGGCGACGCGGACCAATTCGCGCAAGTCCTCCAGCAGTTCCTTCGTCGCCCCCTCCATGGCGAATGTGAACGATAAGCCGGCCGGCGAGGCGGCGACCCCCGCCGACGCGGCTGCCGGGCAAGGCGAACCGGCCACGGTTCGCTCGCTCGAGACCGTGCGGGCCGATGTCGACATGGGCGACGGGCGCATCGAGGTGACGCCGACGCAGGTGAGCGTCACCCATCGGGGTCGCACCCTCGTCTTCGACATCGTGCGCAAGAAGTCGGTGAACGCTCGCCAGGACCTGCCGGAATGGGCCGAGCAGCGCAGCGCCGGATCGACCGTCTATCTCTCGTTCGGCTGGTCGGGCCGCGCGGAAATCCAGGACGACGAGGTGGTGGTGTGGAAGCGCTTCCTAGGCTGGGAGAACTTCGTCTTCGACACGACATCGAAATTTTGGGGCCGCCCGTTCGGCGAGGTCGTGTCGCTGATCTTCTCCGGCGAGCGCCTCGATCCGGCGATGTCGAACGCGGCCCTGGCGATGCATGATTTCTGGAACAATCTGGAATGGCAGCATGGCGATGTCTGGACCAAGCTCCTGCAGACCATCGTCATGGCCTTTGTCGGCACGCTGCTCGCCTCGGTCGTGGCGTTTCCGCTCGCCTTCGTTGCGGCGCGCAATGTCACGGCGAACCGGCCGCTGAACCAGATCGCCAAGCGCTTCTTCGATTTCCAGCGTTCGGTCGACATGCTGATCTGGGCGCTGTTCTTCACCCGCGCCTTCGGGCCGGGGCCGCTCGCGGGCATTTCGGCGATCTTCTTCACCGACACCGGGACGCTTGGAAAGCTGTATTCCGAGGCGCTGGAAAATGTCGACGACAAGCAGCGCGAGGGCATCAAGTCGGTCGGCGCCCATCCCGCTCTCGCACAGCGCTATGGCGTCCTGCCGCAGGTGCTGCCGGTCTTCGCCAGCCAGGCGCTGTATTTCTGGGAATCCAATACCCGCTCGGCGACGATCATCGGCGCGGTCGGGGCCGGCGGGATCGGCCTGAAGCTGTGGGAAGCGATGCGCACCAACCAGGACTGGGAAAATGTCGGCTACATGGTGCTGCTCATCCTCATCGTCGTCTTCGTCTTCGATCACGTCTCCAACTTCCTGCGGTCGCGCCTGATCGGCAGCGGCCATTAGGCTCGATCGCCGTATTGCGGCCGCATCAATCGGGATATTCGAAGGGCGGGCGGCGTTCT
>JAUIBM010000601.1 GCA_030428345.1 Alphaproteobacteria bacterium
GCCGGTGATGGTGAGTTGGTCGCCCTCGCTGCTGTAGCTGACGCGGGTGGCCCGCAAGCGAGTGCCTTGGTAGAAGACCTCCACATTACCCGAGGCGGTGACGCTTCCGGACGGATCGACGGCGATGCTGTCGGCCACGAGCGAGGCGAGATCCTGTGCGACTGCGGCGCGGGGCACTGCGCCCAGAACCGCCAGTGCGAGTGCGATAAGGACGTTCCGCATCAGCCGTCTTCCAGATGCAGGAGGAGACCGAGTGGCAGAAGAAGCGCTGCAATCGGCGGCCCCCATGCCGCCAGAATGACCGGGATTTGGCCGTTTTCACCGAGGATGGCGGCGAAATTGCGGATGAAGTAGAGCGTGAAGCCAAGGGCCAGCGCGGAGAGCACCATGACCCCGGTTCGGCCGAACCGCGTGTGGCGCATGGTAAAGCCGGCGCCGACCAGAACCATCGCTGCCAGCAGGATCGGCAAGGCCAGTTCCATGTGGAAGAAGGTTCGGTGGATACGGGCCGAGAAGCCTGCCGCTTCGAGCCGGTCGATGAAAGCGGGCAGTTCCCAGATCGGGATCGCAGAGGGGGTGCCGAAACTGTCGAGGATCTGGTTGCGTGTCAGGTTCGAGGCGAGGCTGAAGGCTGAAGTTTCGAAACTTGCGAGCTCCGGGATGATCGCATCGGTGTCGAAGCGCCACTCCTTGGCGTTCTTGATGCTCCAGGCGCCTTCGACCAATTCGGCCTGTTCGGCCTCAATCCGGTAGGTCGGGGAACCATCTGTCGAGAAACCGAGAAAGCTGACCCCGTAAAGTGTCGTGCCATCAAGATTGGAGCGCTCGGCACGAATGACGGTCTGTCCGTCCGGTGATCCTTGCCTGAGCCAAAGCCCTTCTTCACTGACCGAGAGCGTGGAGGCCTCGCCGTCTATGCGATTGGTCACGGCTTCGTATTGCTTGGTGGTCGCGGCCACGATGGGGTTGATGGCAGCGACCGCGACCATCCCGAGCAGAATTGCCAGCGTGGTCGGGGCAACGAGACTGGCCATGGCGGACCGCCCGGCCGCGCGGGCGACGACAAGCTCGGACGACCGCGCAAGGCCAAGGCAGAGCGATAGGGTGGCGAGGATCATGACCAGTGGCAGAATGCGATAGAGCGCGGAGGGGACGGAGAGAATGGCCAGCAGAACAAGCGTCCCGAACCCGGCATCATCAGATCCGCCATATCGCCGGATCTGCTCGATCAGTCCGGTCAGCATCAGGATTGCGAAGAAGATCATCAGAACCGAGAAGAAGCTCTTCAGAAATCTACGGCCGAAATAGAGATGGAGGGTCACGTCCGCCGCCTGCGCCACTTCAGAAGCATCGGTCGGTCGGCGATGAGCAAAAGCCCGATGGCCAAAAGCAAGCCGAATGCCGGGCCGACATAGGCGAGAGGCCACTTGGATTCGTCGCCCTGTACGGCTCCCTGACCGGCCTGCGTGAGCATCTGCACCAGGATCAGCGCGGCGATCGCGCCCATGATCTGACGCCAGACGCCGAAACGGGAAAACCCGCCCACCAATAGGGCGGCAAAGCCGATCAGGGGAGCGACGAGGCCATTCAAAGCATTACTGAACCGCTCGTGCGTGCCCGACTGCTGCGTGTCAGGGCCAGGGTTTCTTCGCTGGCCGCGAGCAGGTCCGAGGTCATCAATTCGTTCGGCCTGCGGCGATTGCTGGATATGCCGGAGACGAGTCCATCGAGGTCGAACGCGAAATCTTCGAACCGGGTCACGGAAAGCCTGCGAGACGCCTTGTCATAGGCCTGAGCCATACCGTCGACCATGATCAGGGTCGGGGCATCGTCGCCCCGGACCAGAAAGGCCTCGCGGGCAGTATAGGTGACGCGGCGATCCGGTGCGCGGCTGTCTGAGAGAAAAACATCAGACAAGGCGCCCAGTGGGGTGATTTCGCGGATGTAGAAGGTGACGCCCTTAGCGGGATGCAGGAAGCGACCTTCGGACAGGAGCCGTGCCGTCATGTTCTCCGAGATCTCCGCCGTCCGGTCGGAAAGGCGCGCGGAACTGACGGGAACCAGAACATGCGCCAGGATTGATGAAAGCATGAAGATGAACACGCCAAACATGATGACAGGCCGGATCAGACGCCAGGGTGAAAACCCGGTGGCTTGAACGACGACCAGTTCGCTTTCGCTCATCAGGCGGTTGGTCACATAGACGGTGCCCGCGAAGGCGGCGACCGGCAGAACGATACGGATGACATTGGGGAGCGTCAGCGCGGTGAATTCGAGGAACACCGCTGCCGACTGGCCGTTGGCGATCAACTGGTCGAAGAGGACAACGGCGCGGTTGACCCAGTAGACCAGA
>JAUIBM010000602.1 GCA_030428345.1 Alphaproteobacteria bacterium
CACCGAGACATACACCCACATGGGCGGCGAGGGCGTGCCGTGGATGGGGATCGCGCCCTTTACCTCGGAAAAACATGTCTTCGCCAATCTGGGCGACGGCACCTATTTCCACTCGGGCCTGCTCGCGATCCGCCAATCGGTCGCCGGCGGGGCCAACATCACCTACAAGATCCTCTACAACGACGCCGTCGCCATGACCGGCGGCCAGCATGTCGACGGGCAACTGTCGGTTCCCCAGATTTCGCACCAGCTCGCCAATGAAGGCGTGAAGGAAATCTGGCTGGTCTCGGACGAACCGGAGAAATACTCGCTCGCCGAGCTGGCGCCGGGCGTCCAGCGGCGCGGCCGCGAATATCTGGACGAGGTCCAGCGGCATCTGCGCGAAGTTCCCGGCTGCACCGCCATCATCTACGACCAGACCTGCGCCTCGGAAAAACGCCGCCGCCGCAAGCGCGGCACGATGGTCGATCCGCAAAAGCGCGTCTTCATCAATCCGCTGGTCTGCGAGGGGTGCGGCGACTGCTCGGTCCAGTCGAACTGCATCTCGATCGAACCGATGGAAACCGAATTCGGCCGCAAGCGGCAGATCAACCAGTCCTCCTGCAACAAGGACTTTTCCTGCGTCAAAGGCTTCTGCCCCTCCTTCGTCACCGTGGAGGGCGGCGAATTGCGCAAGCGACAACTGCCAGCGCTTTCCGGCGACAAGCTCTCCGAACCCGTGGTGCGCCCGCTGGGCTCGGTCTACAACATCGCCATCACCGGCGTGGGCGGCACCGGCGTTCTGACCATCGGGGCGATCATCGGAATGGCGGCCCATCTGGAGGGCAAGGCCGCGATCATCCAGGATTTCTCCGGACTGGCGCAAAAGGGAGGCGCGGTGCTCAGCCATGTGCGCATCGCCGACGCGCCGGACAAGATCGCCTCGGCCCAGATCATTACCGGAGAGGCCGACGTTCTCATCGCCGCCGACACCGTGGTCGCCGCTTCCAAGGAGGCCGTGGCGCTGTACGAGAAGAGCCGCACCCTCGCCGTCCTCAATACCCATCTGGCGCCGGTCGCAGACTTCGTGCTGAACCGCGACTTCGACTTCCGCGAGAGCGACGTTGTCGCCACGATCAGCCGATACACGGCGGACATGGCCAGCCGCATGGATTTCGGCCGGCTGGCCGAAGCCGTGTGCGGCGACGCCATCGCCACCAATATCATGATGCTGGGCTTTGCCTGCCAGAAGGGCATGCTGCCGGTCTCCGCGGCGGCGCTGGAGCGGGCGATCGAACTGAACGCGGTCGCCGTGAAGGCGAACAAGATCGCCTTCGGCTGGGGCCGGCGCTTTGCCCAATACCCCTCGCAGGCCGGCGAAATCCTGTCCTCGCTCGACGGCAAGCCCACTGAGCCGGCCTCTCTGGCCCAGATCGTCGACCGCCGGGCGGAATTTCTGGTCGACTACCAGAACCCCGCCTATGCGCAGCGCTACCGCGATCTGGTGGCGAAGGTGGAGGCCGCCGAAAAGCAGATCGGCAAGCGCCGCGACATGACCAACGCCGTCGCCCGCTACTATTTCAAGCTGCTGGCCTACAAGGACGAGTATGAAGTCGCCCGGCTTTACACCAATGGCGATTTCGAGCGCCGCATCCGCGAGACCTTCGCCGGCGACTTCAAGCTGAAATTCCACCTCGCGCCGCCGATCTTCAATGGCGAGGCGCTGCCAAACGGCCGGCCGGCCAAGCGCCTGTTCGGCCAGTGGATGATGCTCGGATTCCGCCTGCTCGCCCGGATGAAGCGCCTGCGCGGAACACCGCTAGACCTGTTCGGCTATTCGGCAGAGCGCCGCATGGAACGCCGGCTGATCGACGAGTACGAGGCGCTGATCGACGACATTCTGGGAAGGCTCGACAAGGAAAACCACGCCCTTGCGGTGGCGCTCGCCAAGCTGCCGGACGCGATCCGCGGCTATGGCCCGGTCAAGCAGGCCGCCGTCGCCAAGGCCGAGGGCGAGAAGGCGCAATTGCTGTCGCAGTGGCGCAACCCGGTGCCCGACGGCGCCACAGCACAAGCCGCTGCGATCGCCGAACCGGCGCAATAAGGCGCATCCGCCGGCGGTCCGGCGGGCGCGGGGTCAGGGGAAGGACTGCCAGAGCAGCCTGAGCGCGATGACGGTCAAGAGGACCAGAATGATCCGGTCGAACAATTCGCGCGAGATATAGCGCGCCAGCCAATTGCCGACCGGCATGAAGGCGAAGATCGGGATCAGCGCCCCGGCGCTGAGCGCGAAACGGTGCCAGTCCATGATGCCGTACCAGAACAGCAGGGGTATCTGCACGACGCCGGTCATGGTGAAGAAAACCGTGA
>JAUIBM010000603.1 GCA_030428345.1 Alphaproteobacteria bacterium
GCCTGAACGTGCTCAGCCAGGTGATTGCAAAGCCGCACCGGGCGATCTTCAACGAGTTCAAGTGCGGTTCGTTCACCCCCGACGAGGTGGAAGGCTCGGGCGACGTCAAGTACCATCTGGGCGCTTCGAGCGATCGCGAGTTCGACGGCAACAAGGTGCACCTGTCGCTGACCGCCAATCCCTCGCATCTGGAGATCGTCAATCCGGTGGTGCTGGGCAAGGTCCGCGCCAAGCAGGACATCGTGGGCAATGAGGGCCCGGCGGAAATCGTGCCGCTGGATGTGCGCGCGCAGATCCTGCCGCTGCTTCTGCATGGCGATGCGGCCTTCGCGGGGCAGGGCGTGGTGGCCGAGTGCTTCGGGCTTTCCGGGCTGCGCGGGCATCGCGTCGCCGGCACGATCCATTTCATCATCAACAACCAGATCGGCTTCACCACCAATCCGCGTTTCTCGCGCTCCTCGCCCTATCCTTCAGATGTGGCGAAGATGGTCGAGGCGCCGATCTTCCACGTCAATGGCGACGACCCGGAAGCGGTGGTGTTCGCGGCCAAGGTCGCGACCGAATACCGGATGAAGTTCCACAAGCCGGTCGTCATCGACATGTTCTGTTATCGCCGCTACGGCCATAACGAGGGCGACGAGCCGGCGTTCACCCAGCCGCTGATGTACAAGCGCATCCGCTCGCACAAGACCACCGTTGAGATCTATTCGGAGAAGCTGGTCGCCGAAGGCCTGGTGGAAAAGGCCGACATCGAGCGCATGCAGGCCGAATGGCGCTCGCATCTGGAGGGCGAATACCAGGCGGGCGACAATTACAAGCCGAACAAGGCCGACTGGCTGGACGGCGAATGGAGCGGGTTGCGCCGCGCCGACGACGCCGACGAGCAGCGCCGGGGCAAGACGGCCGTGCCGGTGAAGACGCTGAAGGAGATCGGGCGCAAGCTTTCCGAGGCGCCAAAGGACTTCAACGTCCACCGCACCGTGCGGCGGCTGCTGGAAAACCGGCGCAACATGGTTGAGACCGGCGAAGGCATCGACTGGGCGATGGCCGAGGCGCTGGCTTTCGGCTCGCTCTGCCTTGACGGACACAAGGTCCGCCTTTCCGGCCAGGACAGCGAGCGCGGAACCTTCTCGCAGCGCCATTCGGTGCTCTACGACCAGGAGAATGAAAACCGCTACATCCCGCTGGCCAATCTGTCGAAGACGCAGGCTCCCTACGAGGTCATCAACTCGATGCTCTCGGAGGAGGCGGTGCTTGGTTTCGAATATGGCTATTCGCTGGCCCGGCCGGGCACGCTGACGCTCTGGGAGGCGCAATTCGGCGATTTCGCCAATGGCGCGCAGGTCGTCTTCGACCAGTTCCTTTCGTCCGGCGAACGAAAATGGCTGCGCATGTCGGGTCTCGTCTGCCTGCTGCCGCATGGCTATGAGGGGCAGGGGCCGGAGCATTCCTCCGCCAGGCTGGAGCGCTTCCTGCAATTGTGCGCCGAGGACAACATGCAGGTCGCCAATGTGACGACGCCGGCCAACTATTTCCACATCCTGCGCCGCCAGATGAAGCGCGACTTCCGCAAGCCGCTGATCCTGATGACGCCGAAATCGCTTCTGCGCCACAAGCGGGCGGTTTCCTCGCTGTCGGAAATGTCGGGCGCGTCCGCCTTCCACCGCCTGCTGTGGGACGATGCGGAATATCTGAAGGATCAGCCGATCAAGCTGGTCAAGGATTCCAAGATCAGGCGCGTCGTGTTGTGCTCGGGCAAGGTCTATTACGACCTGTATGAGGAGCGCGAGAAGCGCGGCATCGACGATGTCTATCTGCTGCGTCTGGAACAGCTCTACCCGTTCCCGGCCAAGGCGCTGATCACCGAATTGTCGCGCTTCAAGCATGCCGAATGGGTCTGGTGCCAGGAAGAGCCGAAGAACATGGGATCCTGGGCGTTCATCGAGCCCTATCTGGAATGGGTGTTCACCCATATCGACGCCAAGCACCGGCGCGCCCGCTATGCCGGGCGTCCGGCGGCAGCCTCCCCGGCGACGGGCCTGATGTCGAAGCACCAGGCGCAGCTGGCGGCATTCCTCGAAGACGCGCTGGGAGGTTGAGCCGGTTGGCTTGTTCGCAGCACCCCTCACATTCAGTCAGCGCGCCGGATAGCGGTTCCGGCGCGCCCGTGTTCCACATCGCAAATCAGGAATAGCAAGATGGCAACCGAAATTCGCGTCCCCACGCTGGGTGAATCGGTCACGGAAGCGACCGTGGGCCGCTGGCTGAAGAAGCAGGGAGAAGCGGTGAAGGTCGACGAGCCGCTGGTCGAACTGGAAACCGACAAGGTATCGGTCGAG
>JAUIBM010000604.1 GCA_030428345.1 Alphaproteobacteria bacterium
CTGCCGCGACCGGCAGGCTGTCGGTGCTGCGGCGAAGCATTCGGCGAAGCGCGATGACGAAGGCCCGTTCGATGCCGGTGCGCATCAGGCGCACTGACCACAGCAGCAGGGCGACCGCGCCCGCGAGATTGAGCAAGAATGTCAGCACGAATAATTCTCCACATGCCAGGCGAATCGCGCCGGCAGTCAAACGCACACAGTGCGCATTGTGACAATTAGCGCATGTCGTGCGCTTTTGGAATGGGGATTTGCATGATTTGCCGCCATCGCGTCGTGGCTAAGTGCTTACGTTTGAGGAAGATGTTGTCCGCAGATTACAAAACGGGCAGATAGAAAGGCATGAGCAGACAGCTTCTCCCTATCCGTTTCGATGTCGCTACACGGCGCGGCGAGCCCGGCGCATCCGCACGCGGAGCACGAGATTGATTGCATCGGCTGAAACATCGCACCGGCGGCTGACTGTCCTTGGCTCCACCGGCTCGATCGGCGTCAACACCCTCGACGTGATTGCCCAACTGGGCGGACGAGACGCCTTCGAGATCGCGGCGCTTACCGGCAACGCCAATGTCGAATTGCTTGCCCGGCAGGCAAAGGCCACCGGCGCGCGCATGGCGGTAACCGCGGACGACGCGCATTATTCGAGCCTGAAGGATGCGCTGTCGGGAAGCGGGGTGGAAGCGGCCTCCGGCAGGTCCGGACTGGACGAGGCCGGCGCGATGGAGTCCGATTGGGTGATGGCGGCCATCGTCGGCACGGCGGGCCTCGCGCCAACGCTTGCGGCAGCCCGGCGCGGAGCCGATATCGCGCTCGCCAACAAGGAATGCCTGGTCACGGCGGGCGAACTGTTCGTCCAGGCCGTGGCCGGCGGCGGGGGCCGGCTGGTGCCGGTGGACAGCGAGCACTCGGCGATCTTTCAGGTGCTCGAGGAAAGCCAGCGCCACGCGGTGGAGCGGATCATCCTGACCGCCTCGGGAGGTCCGTTTCGCACCTGGCCGCGCGAGCGCATGGCCGATGTAACCGCCGAGATCGCGCGCGCGCACCCCAACTGGTCGATGGGCCTGAAGATCTCGATCGCCAGCGCTTCCATGTTCAACAAGGCGCTGGAAATGATCGAGGCGAAGCATCTGTTCGGCGTGCGCGCCGACCAGATCGAGGTGATCGTTCACCCCCAGTCCATCATCCATTCCATGGTCGGCTATTCCGACGGCTCGGTGCTGGCCCAGATGGGCGCTCCGGACATGCGCACCGCCATCGGCTACGCCCTCGCCTTTCCGCGCCGGCCCAGCCTGAATGTCGAGCGGCTCGATTTCGCGAAGATCGCCCGGCTCGACTTCGAGGCGCCGGACGAGGAGCGTTTCCCGGCCCTGCGCCTCGCCCGGCTGGCGCTGATGCGTGGCGGCATGCAAAGCGCGGTGCTGAACGCGGCCGAGGAAACCGCCTGCAACGCCTTTGTCGACGGGCGGATCGGTTTTCTGGAAATGGCCGAGATCACCGAAAGAACCATGGATGCGCTGAGCGCCCTGCCCCCGGCCTCGACGATGGACGAGGTGTTCGCGGCCGACGCCGAGGCGCGGCGCATCGCGGCTTCACTAATCCCGACTGCCTGAAAGGGCCGCCTGACCAGCCGGGCTCTACGCCACCGCCCGCGCCAGGGCGCACTGGCTCCACAATTGCGAGAGCGCGCCGACGAGATGTTCGATATCGGCGTCGCTGTGCAGCGGCGAGGGTGTGATGCGCAGCCTCTCGGTGTTGCGCGGCACGGTCGGATAATTGATCGGCTGCACATAGATCCCGTGATTGTCGAGCAGCAGGTCGGAAATCCATTTGCACTTGGCGGCGTTGCCCACCATCACCGGTACGATGTGGCTGGGGTTCGGCAGGTGCGGAATGCCGCGCTGGTCGAGCCGGGCCCGCAATTTGGCGACATTGGCCTGTTGCAGGCGGCGCTCCTCCTGGCTCTGCTTCAGATGGCGAATCGAAGCGATGGCTCCCGCCGCGATTGCCGGCGGCAGGGCCGTCGTGAAGATGAAACCTGACGCGAAGGAGCGCACGAAGTCGCACATCGCCGCCGATCCGGCGATATAGCCACCCATCACGCCGAAGGCCTTGCCCAGGGTTCCCTCGATGATGGTCAGGCGGTCCATGATGCCTTCGCGCTCGGCGATGCCGCCGCCTCGCGGGCCGTACAGGCCGACTGCATGGACCTCGTCGAGATAGGTCATCGCGCCATGCTTTTCGGCGACATCGCATATCTCCGCGATCGGGGCTATGTTGTCATCCATCGAGTATACGCTCTCGAAGGCGACCAATTTGGGCACATCC
>JAUIBM010000605.1 GCA_030428345.1 Alphaproteobacteria bacterium
TCCAAGCGCAACCGCGCCGTGCGAGACATAGAACAGGAAAATCGCCATGGAGATTGCGAAAAGGCCGATCAACTCGCCCAGACGCACCAGTTCCACGGTGAGGTGGGGCGAGATCGCATCTGCCGAAAACTGCGCTGCGACCTGCAGGGCGAGATCGTTGAGCTCGGTCTTGCGCTTGCTCGTGCTGACCGGATCGGGAT
Source organism: Alphaproteobacteria bacterium (assembly GCA_030428345.1). Classification (GTDB taxonomy): domain Bacteria; phylum Pseudomonadota; class Alphaproteobacteria; order Rhizobiales; family Rhizobiaceae; genus BOKV01. The sequence goes on from JAUIBM010000605.1 coordinate 201, forward strand.
CGGCGTTGCGGATCGCGCTTGGCGAAAAACGCTCGGCTTCTTTCCCCGGTGCATTGACCCCTGCAGCCGTCATAATACGCAGACCCTCCGGCAACTCGACTTGCCGGACGATAACGCCAAATAACTAACAAAACTTGCCGAACGAAGCTTGGTTTATTGGCTACAGGGCGATGGTTTCGCGGTAGGCGCGTTCCATGTCCCGCGCCATCGTTTCCAACGAGAATCGCGCGCGCAGGGACTGGCTGCGAAGCGCTGCAGAGCTGGAGCGTGCCGCGTCGTCCAGCGTTGCAAGCATGGCGTTGGCCAGGGCCTCCCGGTTTCCCGGCTCCACCAGCGCGTCGCGCTCGTCGAGGAATATCTCGGGCATTCCGCCGACCCGCGTCGCCACCACGGGCTTGCCTGCGGCGATTGCCTCCAGCACCACATAGGGCATGGATTCGGCTCGCGACGGCACCACCACGACATGCGCCTTGGCGAAGGCCGCTCGCGCCGGCATCGCGTCGTGGACGTTCACCTGGCGCTCCAGTCCCAGCCGGGCGATCTGCTTCAGGTATGCGGGCTTGTCGGGGCCGTCGCCGACGAAATGCGCGCTCACGGTTCGCCCGCGCGCCTCGCGCAGGAAGGCGAGCGCTTCCAGGAACACATCCGGCCCCTTCAGATCGCGCATCATCCCGATATAGAGGAAATCGGCAGCATCCTTCTCGGTCTCGACGGGGATGAATTCCTCCGGGGACACCCCGTTATAGACAAGGCTCGTGGGGCAATGCGGCGAGCCCACCTTCTCCCGGTAGCCGTCCGCCTCGTACTGGCTGACGAAGATCAGGCGGTCGGTCATGCGCTCGAGTAGGCGCTCGAGCCCCAGATAGAGTCTGCCCTGCATGCTGGCCGGGTCGAAGTGGATGCTGCCGCCATGTGGGCAGTACAGTCGCGCGACCCGGCGGCCCGAGACCCGCATCGCCGTGCCGATGATGCGCGAATGCGCGCCGCCCTTTGCGCCATGCGCATGCAGGACGTCCGGCCGCATGCGCCGCATTTCCAGAAAGGTCCGGCCGAGCGTGGCGATGTCTGCGGGCGTCACGGCGCGGCGCATGGGAATGCGGGTCAGGCCAAGGGCCAGTTGCGGGCGGATCGCCTCGAAGAGGCGGTCTTCGAACTCGCTGCCCGTGGTGGAATCGCACAGGATTCCGACTTCATGGCCGGCCGCCGATTGCGCCCCCACCAGATCGCGGACGTGGCGAAAGATGCCGCCGACCGGCGAGCGGAAGCAATGCACGATGCGCAGTTTCCGCTCGGTGCTCATGTCAGGATCTGCCGCTGAACCATCCGCACCGCCTAGAACAGGCGTTCGCGGACATAGATCGTGTCGCCCGGCAGGATCGGGTCGGAAAGCGGCACGCGTCCATTCACCACCGCGCCGTCGATCTGGCGGGTGACGTCGGCATTGTCCTGCAGGGCGCGGCCGGTGAAGCCGCCAGCGATGGCGATGGCGTTCTGGACCGTCATGCCGGGCACATAGGTATATTGCCCCGACTGGCCCACTTCGCCCATCACGAAGAAGGGCCGGTAGCGGTCGACCTCGACCGAAACATCCGGATTGCGCACATAGCCGTCGCGCAGGCGCTTGGCGATGTCGCCCTCGATCTGCTTTGTGGTGCGCCCGCGCGCCGCCACCGAACCCACCAGCGGAAAGGCGATATAGCCTGCCTTGTCCACCGAATAGGTGTTCGTCAGGTCGGTCTCGCCAAATACCGTGACCCGTACCCGATCGCCCGCGTCCAGCACATAGGGCTGCGTTAGCGCCTTGTGGAAAGCCTCGTCCACGGGCCGGTAGCTGGCGCAGGAGGAAAGCGCGGCGCCGAGCAGGCCGGCGGCGATGAGGGTTCGGAAGGGCAGGGCCATGACGCGCAACATTTGCAATCCTGAAACTCGATGACTGAAACTGTGTGACCGAAAACCGATGACCGGCCGGTGGCCTCGCGCCATCCGCGAGTTCTCCGCCATTCACGCGTCGATTAGAGCGGTTTTCGAGCGTCGTGAGTCGATAGGGATTCCCAAATCATCGCGATTCTGATTCATGCTTCCTGCCGGGTGCAGGAGGTCGGCATGGATGGGACAGCCTCT
>JAUIBM010000606.1 GCA_030428345.1 Alphaproteobacteria bacterium
TGTATCTCGGCCATATCGTCGAACAGGGCACGACCGAGGAAGTCTTTGCGCCGCCCTATCACCCCTATACCGAAGCGCTGCTTTCGGCCGTGCCGATCGCCGATACCTCGATCAAGAAAAAGCACGTGGTGCTGGAAGGCGACATCCCCTCCGCGATCAATCCGCCGCCTGGCTGTCCGTTCCAGACCCGCTGCCGGTGGAAGACGCGGGTGCCGGGCAATCTTTGCGAAACGCAGGTTCCGGAGATGAAGGAAATCGCTCCTGGAAACTACAGCAAATGCCATCTTACCCGTGAGGTCTTGGTGGAGATGGAGCCGGTGATAACCCAGGTGGAGCGGGCCTGAACGCGACCCTGCGGCACCGCCCTTGAGCGCAGCCTCGAACAAATATCCCGCACAGGCGCATTGTGCATTGCGTCATGGTCGGCGCGTTCGGGTTTGCGAATCCGTGTGCGCTGCACTATCTCGTGGGCATGACCTTTCAATACGACACTCCTGAAAACCACGTTGAACGCCGGGCGGGGCTCTCGCCGGTGCTTCGCTCCTCCATGTTCGAACTCCCGCGCGAGAAATGGGCCAGACATCCGGCCTTTCGCGGGGAAGCGGAATTCTGGACCCAGATCCATGGCAGGCTGTTATCGGCCTCGGCGACGCTCGCCAGTTGGAGCGAGCAGATGCTGGGCGAAGACGATCCGGTCAAGCTGGCGCAGATGGGCGCCGAAGTTTCGCGCCTTGGCCACCAACTGGTCCACCACGCGCATGGCCACCATCACATCGAGGACGACCATTTCTTCCCCGTTTTCCTGCGCGCCTTCCCGCAGCTTGAGCATCCGCTGGCTTTGCTCGACGGCGATCACAAGGTTCTGGCCGAGGTTCTGGACGATCTCGAGAAGGCCGTGGGCGGGATGGCCGCAGTCACCCGGAACGGCGAGGGCATGCAGCGAGACGCCTGGCTCTCGGCCTCGCAAGTGCTGCTTTCGCCCGCGCGTCGGCTCGATGCCCTGTTCATCCGCCATATCGGCGATGAAGAGGAAATCTGCATTCCGGTCATGCTCAACTGGCAGGGCTGAACCGGCCCTGACGGATTACAAGGGGCGGACGCCGCGCAGCATTTCACGCTTGCCGGCGAAGCCCTTTTCGCGACTGACCTCGAACCCTGCCTTCTCCAGGTTTCTGCGCACCCAACCAGCCGCGGTGTAGGTGGCGAAGGCGCCGCCGGGAGCGGTGTGCGCGAAGACCTCGCGCATCAGCTCCTCCGACCACATTTGCGGGTTTCTGGCGGGCGCGAAGCCGTCGAGATACCAGGCGTCGGCAAGCAATGGCAGGCTTGGCAGACGGGCATTGGCGTCGGCGAAATGAACGCAGAGCCGGACGTCCGGGACGAACGCAATGTCGATCACCGGGGCTTCCGGCTCCCACGCCTCGACCAGCAGCGGCGCAAGGTCGCGCAGTTCCGGCCAGGGTGCCAGTGTCCGGGCCAGATCGTCGCGGGACATCGGATAGGCCTCGAACGAGACATAGTGCAATCTGGCGGCGCCCTGTCTCTGCGCACGCCACTGGCGGACGGTTTCGAGGAAATTCATCCCGGCGCCGAAGCCGAGTTCCGCGATCGTGCAGTCCGATCCGGAACGCCAGCGCCGGCCCGCGCCGCTCCAGCCGATGAAGACATGCCCGGTTTCCGCCAGCCCTCCATGGCGGGAATAATAGGTGTCGTCGAAAAGCCGCGAACGGGGAATATCGCCGTCCAGCCAATCCAGTTCGTGCGGTGAGCCGCCTGGAGCCGGGTCTGTCGGCCGGATCGCTGATTTTTGCTTGTTTTCCGTCATTTGGCGGTAGAGCTTCGAATGATGATTCACGCTGTTCAACCATCGATTCACGCCTCGCGCAATCATCCCGGCGCGCCCGACGTCCTGGTGGTCGGCGCCGGGATCATGGGGCTCTGGGCGGCGCGGCATGCGATCCGCGCCTGCAAGCGCGTGCTGGTGCTGGAGAAAAGGCGCGTCGGCGGCGGGGCTTCCGGCGGCTTCATGGGCGCGCTGATGCCGCACATGCCCGACCGTTGGAACGCCAAGAAGCAGTTCCAGTTCGAGGCGCTGTCCGGTCTTGAGACCGCGATCAGCGAACTGGAGGGCGATACGGGCGTAGCGTGCGGGTATCGGCGCTGCGGCAGGCTGATGCCGGTACGCTCGGAATCAACCCTTGCGGAGATTGACGCGCGCATCGAAGGCGCGCGGTCCTATTGGGGCGGCCGGTTCTCGCTGGAAAGGGTCGAACCCGGGGCCATGGTCGAATTCGGCGGCTGGGATATGCCG
>JAUIBM010000607.1 GCA_030428345.1 Alphaproteobacteria bacterium
CCTTCGACGCGGAGGAGACGGGCGCTCCGATGCCCCGGCGCCTGGGCAAGTTCGAGGTGCTCGACCTGCTCGGCCAGGGCGGCATGGGCGCGGTGTTCCGCGGTCGGGACGAGGGGCTGGGGCGGACGGTCGCGCTCAAGGTCCTCTCCCCCAACTACGCCTCCGACCGCTCGGCGGCCGAGCGCTTCCTGCGCCACCACGTAGTCGAGATTGCGCGTCTGCAGCGTGGCCGCATAGGCGATCCGCACGAAGCGCGGGGTGTAGAGGATGGAGAGCGCGATCACCAGCGTCGAGGCGCCCGACCCGACGACCGTCACGGTCAAGTTGAAACAGCCCCAGGGCGGCTTCCTGTTCAACATGGGCTGGGGCGACGCGGTGATCGTTGCCCCCGAAAGCGCTGACAAGAACATGGAAAACCCGGTCGGAACGGGACCGTTCAAGTTCGGCGACTGGTCCAAGGGCAGTTCGGTCTCCATCGTGCGCAACGACGATTACTGGGGCAAGAAGGTCGCCCTTTCCAAGGCGACGTTCCGCATCATCCCCGACGCCTCGGCCGCCATCGCAAGCCTGCAATCCGGCGATGTCGACGCCTTCCCCAATTTCCCGGCGCCGGAAGCCATTCCCGCGTTCCAGTCCAATCCTGACTTCGCCGTGGTCATCGGCTCCACCGAGGGCGAGACCATCCTTTCGACCAACAACACGCGTCCGCCCTTCGACAATCTGAAGGTTCGCCAGGCGATCGCCCACACGATCGACCGCAAGGCGATCATCGACGGGGCGATGTTCGGCCTCGGCACGCCGATCGGCACGCATTTCGCGCCGCATCATCCCGCCTATGTCGCCGACACGATCAACACCTACCCGCATGACATCGCCAAAGCGAAGGAACTGCTGAAGGAGGCCGGCTTCCCCGAAGGCTTCAAGGCGACCCTGCAACTGCCGCCCCCGACCTATGCGCGCCGCGGCGGCGAGATCATCGCCTCGCAATTACGCGAGATCGGCATCGACCTGGAGATCATCCCGGTCGAGTGGAAGCAGTGGCTGGCCGGACCGTTCAAGGGCGATTTCGACCTCACCATCGTCTCGCATACCGAGCCGATGGATATCGGCATCTACGCCAATCCCGATTATTACTTCCACTACAACAGCAAGGAATTCCAGGACACCTTCGCCAAGCTCAACGCGACGGTGGACGAGCAGGAACGCTACAAGCTGATGGGCGATCTGCAACGCATCATCGCCCGCGACGCGGTCAACGGCTACCTGTTCGAACTGGCCAAGGCCGGCGTGTGGAACGCCAAGCTGCAGGGCCTGTGGGAGAATTCCCCGATACAGGCAAACGACCTGACCGAGGTAAGCTGGAAGGAATGATTGCGCCTGCCGCAAGGGCCGCGCCCGGACATTGTTTCTGAATGCTGCCCTTCCTGGCCAAGCGATTTCTGTCCCTGCTGCTGACGATGGCGCTCGCCAGCGCCGTCGTCTTTCTCATTCTTGAGATCGTGCCGGGCGACCCTGCCCGCCTGATGCTCGGCATGAACGCCAGCCAGGACGCGGTCGACGTGCTCCGTCTGCAAATGGGCCTCGATCGCCCCGCCATCCTGCGCTATGCGGGCTGGATCGCGGGCATGCTGCATGGCGATTTCGGCAGGAGCTACACCTATTCGGTGCCGGTGGCCGAGCTCATCGTCGAGCGCATCCGCGTCTCACTGCCGCTGGCGGCGATCGCCCTGACGCTCTCCACCGCGATTGCCATTCCCGTCGGCGTCTTCGCAGCCTCCCGCAGGGGCCGCGCCTCCGACACCGCCGTGATGGCGGCGACGCAATTCGGCATCGCGGTTCCCAACTTCTGGTTCGCCCTGCTGCTCGTCTATGTCTTCGCGGTCGGGCTGCGCTGGGTCCCCTCGGGCGGGTTTCCCGGTTGGGACGCCGGCTTGTGGCCGGCGCTGCGCGCCCTGCTGCTGCCGGCCATCGCGCTCGGCCTGCCGCAGGCGGCGATCCTGTCGCGGGTCGCCCGCTCGGCGCTGATCGAGGCGTTGGGTGAGGACTATGTGCGCACGGCCCGCGCCAAGGGCCTGACAAGGCGCGCCGCGCTTTGGAACCATGCCCTGCGCAACGCCATGATACCGGTCGTCACGATCATGGGCCTGCAATTCGCCTTCCTGCTGGCGGGCACCATCATCATCGAGAACGTCTTCTACCTGCCGGGTCTGGGGCGGCTCGTGTTCCAGGCGATCAACCAGAACGATCTGCCCGTGGTCCAGAATGTCGTGATCCTTCTGGTCGCGACCGTGGTGGTGACGA
>JAUIBM010000033.1 GCA_030428345.1 Alphaproteobacteria bacterium
GCCGAGACCACGGCAGGCTGCAGCGGATCGATCTCGCGCGCGACAATGGTGTGAAGCATGGTCAGGAACTGGCCCATGGCGGTGATGGGATCGCGCCCCAGATGCGGCTTGGCGCCATGCGTCCCGGTGCCGCGAAAGACAACCCACCAGGAGTCGGAGGAGGCAAGCTGCGGACCTTCCACGGCGGCGATCTGGTCGACCGCCAGACCGGGCATGTTGTGCAGGCCGTAGACGGCGTCGACGGGAAAGCGTTCGAAGAATCCGTCCGCGACCATTGCCCCCGCGCCACCCCGGCCTTCCTCCGCAGGCTGGAACACGAAATGGACGGTGCCGGAGAAGTCGCGCCGTTCCGCCAGCTCCTCGGCCGCGCCCAGCAGCATGACCGTATGGCCGTCATGGCCGCATGCGTGCATCTTGCCGGACTGCGTGGATCGCCATGGCGGGGTTCCGGTTTCCGGCATGGCGAGCGCGTCCATGTCGGCGCGCAGTGCGATCGCGCGGTTGCCGTCGCCGCTCTTCAAGGTCCCGACAATGCCTGTGCGGCCGAGTCCGCGCGTCACGGAAATGCCCATCGCCTCCAGCCTTTCGGCGACAATGGCGCTGGTGCGCACTTCCTCGAAACCGAGTTCGGGATGCGCGTGCAGATCGCGGCGCAGGGCGACGAGATCATCGAGCCTGTTCATAATTTCGTCCATTGCCATCGGCCTCGCATTGCATCGCAGATGGCGCAGCCTATTCTGGCCGGGACAGGGGAAACAAGGGCAGTTGGCATTGAGGTTTGCACCGCAGGACATGTGGCAAGAATTGTTCGCGCCGGCAAGCCTGGACGCCGGGCTGCAGCCGGGCGGCGAGACCTATGCAGCGGCACTGAACGACGGCCGCCAGGTCATCCTGCCGATCCGCCATCTTCCCGGCGGTCAGCACCGGGCGGTTGCATCGCTGATCGTCAACCAGGCGGGGTTTGCGGTCCTCGACGCCCTCGCGGATGCTGTGGCCGACGCAATGCGGGCGCACGCGCCGGATGTGGTCGTGGCTGTGCCCACGCTGGGCCTGCCACTGGCGGAGGGAGTCGCCCGCCGGCTGGGCCATTCCCGGATGGTTCCGCTCGGGACGAGCCGCAAGTTCTGGTACGAAGACAGCCTGTCCGAGCCGCTAAACTCGATCACCACCCCGGACCAGGTGAAACGCATCTATGTCGACCCGCGCATGCTGCCATTACTGGAGGGCAGGCGCGTCGTGGTGGTGGACGACGTCATCAGCACCGGAACCTCGATGGCGTCGGTGCTGCGGCTGCTGAAGCGGGCGGGAATCGCACCCGTCGCCATCGGCGCGGCAATGCTGCAGGGCGAAGCCTGGAGGCAGCGCATGGCGGATGAGGCCCCGGGCTGTCCGGTATTCGGCGCGATCGAAACCCCGATCCTTTCGTTCGCCTCACCCGCCTGAAGCGGTCGGCGTCGCGTAGAGACGCCGCATCAGGATCGGCGTCAGGTACATCGGGATCTGATAGCAGCCGATGAACAACAGCAGCGGGTCGGTCGTCTCCGGCGGCAGGGCGATCAGGAAAAGCGCGATGTTGCGGTTGCCGGCGACGATGGCGTAGGCGGCGCGATCCCTGGTCATCGGGGTCTTGCGCAGCGCCAGCGCCATGACGGCCTGCAGTCCCAGATTGGCGATACCGGCGACCGCCAGCCAATAGAGGAACCGCAGCGGTTCGCCGGTGATCGCCGCTCCCACGGCCGACATCAGGCCGATGACGATGACCGCCATGCCGAGCGCGGACGCGCCGTCAAGCGCCTGGACGGTCCGGGGCTCGGGGCGCGGCAGCAGCAGACCACGAACCAGGAATGCAGCGCCGGTTGCGATCGCGATCACGCCGAGCAGACGGCCGGCCGCGGCGAAGACCTGATCGGCGGACCCCAGTTCCGGCAGAAGCCAGAGCGGCGCGAGCACGGTGAGCGGCAGGAGGGCCGTGCCCAGGATGAGCAGGCGCAGCGCGGGCGCGGGGTCATTGCCGGTCATGATCGTAAGGTTGGGACCGCCGGAGATCGGCGAGGCGGACAGCATGAGCACCAGCGCGACTGCGACGGGACTGTGCATCCAGCCCCCGGCTGCCAGCAAGAGGATCGCGGCGACCGGCATCAGCAATTGATGCAGCAGGGTGAAGCCAAGGGTCGCGGGGAGGTCGCGCACCGCGCCCAATGCCTGGCGTGGGCCGATGCGGAGCGCAGCGATGAACAGCAGACCCGCGACCAGTTCGGGCAGCCAGGGCTTCATCGCCAGCGCCAGGCCGGGCAGGGCGACGCCTGCAACAAGGCCGGCGATGAGAAGGGCGCGCGCATGGCCTGCAAGCCAGGCGAAAAGTCCGATTGCGGGGGTCATGCCAGACCCCTGACGATGAGGATCGCCGCGGCAACCGCGCTGACGGCCAGAAGGGCGGGGCGATAGCGTCGGTCGAAGCGGCCGCGAACGATCCTCGCCGAAGCCAGTCCCGCAAGCATGGCCGGCGCCATGATCGCGGCAAGCGCGAAATCGCCCGGTCCCGCCCACCCCGAAAGGTAGAGGCCGGCAAGCGAGATCGCGCAGCCGATCGCGAAGAATGCGGCCAGCGTGGGCCGCGCCTCGCGGGCCGGCCTGCTCTGGTAGACCATCGCCAGCGGGGGCGCGCCGACCGAGGTGAGGGTGCCCATCACGCCGGAGACGACGCTCATCGCGACAAGGCTCGCGCGGGAGAACGCCAGCCGCCAGCCGGCGACCGACAGAAGCACCGCAAGCGCGATAAAGACGCCGAAAACAAGCATGAAGGTGCTTCTATCCGCCAGATTGGCGAGCACCAGAGTCGCAACCACCACCCCGAGGATGCGGCCGACGACGCCGATCGCCACCTCGTTCCAACGGATCGACGGCCGCTCGCGCCAAGCCCCCCAGGTGGCGGTCACAAGGCCGAGGAAGAGAACCGCGGCGGGGACCAGGTGCGGATCGATCAGGGCAAGCAGCGGCGCTGCCGTGAGGCCAAAACCCATTCCGAGCTCGACCTGGATGATCGCCGCGCAGAAGACAATGGCAAGGATCGGGGCCACCAGCCATGGCGAAGCCATGACGTGAGAAAATACGCTGTCCACTGCCGCTCAGCCGCCGGGTCGCTGGCGAATGTTGTCGGGCAGCCAGGTTGCCAGATCGGGGAAGGCGATCAGCACGAAGGCCATCACGACCATGATCAGGAACATGGGAATCGCGGCGCGGGCGATGAAACTCATCTCGTGGCCGGTCATGCCCTGCATGACGAAGAGGTTGAAGCCGATCGGCGGCGTGATCTGCGCCATTTCCACGACGATGACGATGAAGATGCCGAACCAGACGATGTCGATGCCGGCCTGGCGGATCATCGGCTCGACTACCGCGATCGTCAGCACCACGGACGAAATGCCGTCAAGGAAACAGCCGATGACGATGTAGAAGACGAGCAACGCCATCAGCAGTTCGAATTTGGAAAGGCCGAGCGAGCCGATCCACTCGGCAAGGGCGCGCGGCAGGCCGGTAAAGCCCATGGACAGGGACAGGAACGAAGCGCCTGCCAGGATGAGGGCGATCATGGCCGAGGTGCGCATCGCGCCCATCAGGCTTTCCGAGAAGGTGCCAAGGGTGAGCGAGCCCTGCGCCGCCGCCAGGATCAGCGAACCGACCACGCCGATGGCGGCGGCCTCCGTCGCGGTGGCGTAGCCCAGATACATCGAGCCGATGACAAGGAAGATCAGGGTCAGAACGGGCAGGAGAAACCGTGAATTGAGAAGCTTTTCCTTGAACGAGATAACCGGTTCGGGGTCCGGCAGGTAGGATTTCGACACTTTCGATACGATGGCGATGTAGCCCATGAACAATGCCGCCAGGCACAGGCCCGGCACGATGCCGGCCATGAAGAGCTTGGTGATCGATTCATTGATCGTCACGCCGTAGACGATCAGGGTCAGCGATGGCGGGATCATCAGGCCCAGCGTGGCCGCGCCCGCCAGCGTGCCGATCACCATGTTTTCGGGATAGTTGCGGCGGCGCAGTTCGGGGATCGACATCTTGCCGACGGTTGTCAGCGTCGCTGCGGACGAGCCGGAGACCGCCGCGAATACGGCGCAGCCGACGACATTGGTATGCAGCAAGCCGCCCGGCAGGCGCGCCATCCATGGCGACAGGCCGCGAAACATGTCTTCCGACAGGCGGGTGCGGAACAAGATCTCGCCCATCCAGATGAACAGCGGCAGCGCGGTGAGGGACCATGACGAAGAGGACCGCCAGATGATGGTCATCATCGCGTCCCCGACCGGGCGCGAGGTGAACAATTCCATGCCGACGAAGGCGACTCCGAGCAGGGCCAGACCGACCCAGACGCCGGCGCCGAGCAGCGCGAACAAAACGAACAGGAAGATGACGATGGGTGCGAGTTCCGCCATGGTGCCGCTGTCCTATTCGCCGTGGCTTTGTTCGACGAAATCTGAGCCGATATTGTCGTGGCGGGTCAGCAGCAAAGTGATCAGGTTGTCGACGAAACAGATCGCCAGCAGTACCGCGCCAACCGCCATCGGTGTCTGTACGATCCACATCGGCGTTGCATCCTGCCCCTGGCTGAGATCGTTGAGCTTGCGCGACCAGTAGACCAGCCGCACCGCATACCACGCCAGGTAGGACGACGCGGCGACGCCGACGGCCATGCAGGCCAGTTCGCCCCAGAAGCGCCTCTCGCCCAACGCTGTCAGGAACAGGTTCACACGGATATGCGCGCCGCGATTGAGCGCATGGGCGAAGGCGAGGAACGAGGCGGAGGCCATGAGGTAGCCGGCATATTCGGAAAGGCCGGGGATCGAGATGTTCATCCAACGGGTCGCCATCTGCGCGACGATCACCAGGAGGATCGCCACAAGACAAATGGCCGCCGCGACGCCTCCGGCGTCGTAAAGCAAATCGAGCACGCGCCTTACGGCGTGCTTCCTTGGTATCGCAGTCATCCGGGTCCCCCGATTGGCAGGGGCGCCCGGACAGCCGGGCGCCCGTGTGTTTGCGGGGGTTACATCGCCTTGTAGGCGTCGATGATGGCCTTGCCCTTGTCGCCGGCGTTCTTCAGCCATTCCTCGGTCATGGTCGCGCCAAAACCCTGCAGGTCGGACTTGAGCTGGTCGCTCGGGCCCTGGACCTTCATGCCGTTCTCAGCGAGCGTCTTGAGATATTTCGCCGAAAGTTCCTGCGCGGTGGCTTCACCGGCAGCCGCTGCCTTCGCGCCGCACTCCATGATCGTTGTCTTGGTCGCGTCGTCGAGGGCGTTGTAGGCGTCCTTGTTGACGAAGACCGAATTGCGCGGAAGCCATGCCTGAACGTCATAGAAATGCGTCAGGCTCTCCCACACCTTGGAGTCGACGCCCGTCGAACCCGAGGAGATGAAGGCTTCGGCAACGCCGGTCGCCAGCGCCTGCGACAGTTCCGCCGCCTCGATCTGCACGGGCGTCATGCCGGCGAGTTCGGCGATGCGCGCGGTCGCGGCGTTGTAGGCGCGGAACTTGATCCCCTTCATGTCGGCAGCTGAATTGACGTCCTTCTTGAAGTAGAAGCCCTGCGGCGGCCATGGCACCGAATAGACGAAGACGAGGTTCTGTTCGTCGAGCGCCGCGGCGACCTGATCCTTGGCCGCTTTCCACAGCTTGTCGGAATCGGCGAAGGATGTCGCCAGGAACGGAATGGAGTCGACGCCGAAGAGCGGGTTCTCATTGGCGTGAGCCGATAGCAGCCGTTCGCCGATCGGCGCCTGTCCGGTCTGCACGGCGCGCTTGATGTCATTGCCGGAGAACAGCGAGCCGCCGGGATGGGTGACGATCTCGAGCTTGCCACCGCTTCCATCGGTCACGCATTTGGCGAATTCCGCGCCATTCTCGGAATGATAGTTGGTCGCGGGATAGGCCATCGGCATATCCCATTTCTCGGCAGAGGCGGCGTTGGCGCCGGCCATGGTCAGGGCCGTCGCTGCCAGAAGTTTCACGTAGAATTTCATTACTGTTCTCCCTCTTGGTTAACCCGCATTGGCCGCTTGTTTTCCGCGGCCTATTGAAACCGGTTTGCGCGATAGGGCGCAAGGTCGATATTGGGCGTCGTCCCGCCGATGATCTGCGCCAGAAGCCGTCCGGTCCTTGGTCCTGCCGTCAGGCCGACATGGTCGTGGCCGAAGCCCAGAAACGCGCCGCCCAGTCCAGGCGCTTCCGCGATCACCGGAAGCGAGTCGGCCATGGACGGGCGATGCCCCATCCATTCCGTCTTATCCTTCCACGCAATGCCCGGAATAGCCATGCGGATATTGCGTTCCAGCAAGGCGAAGGGAGCGCGGGAGGGCGGCGCCTCCAGCCCGCCGAACTCGACGATGCCGGCGAGGCGGAGCCTTCCTTCCATGGGGGTCGCCACGAATTTTCCGGACGCGACCATGACCGGGGAACGCGGCATGATGTTCGGTTCCCAGAGCTCCAGATGGTAGCCGCGCTCGCTCTCGAGCGGCGCTTCGACCCCCAGCTTGCGCGCCAGCGCGCGCGACCATACGCCGGTCGCCAGCACGACCGCGTCGCAGGCGATCGTCTCGCCTCCCACGCGAACGCCGCTGACCTTGCCGCCCTCGCGTGCGAAATCCGTCGCCTCGCCCTTCACCAGCCTTGCGCCGCCGGCTTCGGCATGCGCGGCGAGGGCTTTCACATAGCGTCCGGGATCGGTGATGCGGCCGTGATCCTTGAGGCGCACCGCGCAGGTGAGGTCGGGACCGTAGGAGGGGTCGTAATCGTTGAAGGCCTTTCCCTCCAGCACGTCCCATTCGATGCCGTGTTCCTTGCGGACCGACCAGCCGAAGGCGTCGCCGGCGAAATGCGCGCGGTCATTGTAGAGAAACAGATAGTCCGAGGGCACGACAAAGCTCTCCGCGCCGGTGCCGGCGGCAAGCGCCTGATGGTCGGCCAGGCTGTCGCCGACGAGCGCGTGCATTGCGGTTGCCCGTCGCTTCACGGCCTCGGCCTTCCCATTGCCCAGATAGCGGATCAGCCATGGCGCGAGCCTTGGGAGATAAGACCACTTCAGGAACAGCGGCTGGTTGGGGTCCAGCAGCATGCGCGGGGCTTTCGCCAGCAGGCCGGGCACGGTTATCGGAACGATGGAGCAGGACGCCAGCACCCCGCCATTGCCGTGGCTGGTGCCTTCTCCGGGAGCGGAACGGTCGATCAGAACGACTTCATGCCCGTCGCGCATCAGCCAGATCGCCGTGGAAACGCCGACGATCCCGGCCCCGATCACGGCCACGCGCTTCCTGATCCGGGAGTTGCTGTCTTCGATCACCCGCGCCCCACTATCCGCCATCCATCCCTATCCGCGTTGGGCTTGGGATTTGTCCAATTGTGGCAAGTCCTTGAGCCAATGCAAGACGATTTCATCGCCTGCAGGCGCCTGCGCCCGGTTTCCATCACGCGACCCATTCGGAAACCGGGGCGGCGGCTTCGTGCAAGGGCTGGGATATGATGTCGACCAATGTCGGGCCATCGTGCTCCAGTGCCTGCTTCAACACGGATTCCAGTTGCTCGGGGTCCTCCACGCGCCAGGACTTGACGCCGAAGGCGCTGGCCACCGCCGCATGGTCCGTGCGGTTGAAATCGACATTGTAGAAGCGCTTGTCGAAGCCGGAGTTCTGGCCCGCCTTGATCCAGCCGAAAGTGGCGTTGGAAAAGACGATTGCGGTGATGGGCATGCGATAGCGTTGAATCGTCTCGAACTCGCCGCAGCAGAAGCCGAACGAGCCGTCTCCCATCACCGCTACCGTCTTGACGCTCGGCCTGCCGACATGTGCGCCCATCGCGGCGGCCAGCGCATAGCCGAGCGCGCCATGTGCGCGGTTGGTGATGAAGTTGCGCCCTGGCTTGCGCCATCGGTAATGCGCCGAGAAATACGGGCAGGGCGTTCCCGGGTCGGCGACAATCACAGCGTCCTCGTCCAGCAGCCGCGCCAGGGTTGAAATCACCCGCTCCGGGCGGATCGGCGTCTGATCGCTTGCCGCGAGCGGGCCGAAGGCCGCAAGTTTGGCCTCCCATGCGCGCGCCGCGCGCGCCCTCCCTGCCTGGGCGCCAAGCTTGCCCATCGCTTCGAGTTCGTCGGCCAGTGCGGCGAGCGCCAGGCGCGCATCGGCGCAGATCGCGACTGCCGTCGGATAGTTGGCGCCGATCGTCATCGGATCGCTGTCGATGTGGATGACGGTCTTGCCGGTCGGCGGGGAGCGCCAGCGTTCCGTGGTGACCGAACCGGCGCGGCAGCCGATGAACAGGACCACGTCCGCCTCGTCGATGACCGCGCGGGTCGCCGGATTGCCGCCATTCGACCCGACGACGCCGACCGCATGCGCGTCGGTCTCGGCAATAGCCCCCTGGCCGGATACTGTGGTGGCGACGGGCAGATCGATCAGCTTCGCCAACCGGCTCAATTCGTCGAATGCGCCGGCGATGACCGGCCCGCCGCCACATATGGCTACCGCCCGGCTTGCTGCGGAGAGGATGCCCGCCGCCTCGCCAATCGCCTGGGGATCGGGCGCGGCAGGTTCCGCCGGAAAGCTGCGGTGGCGCTCGTCGGCCCAGATCTCGGTGGGCTCGACCAATCCCTTCTGCGTATCGAAGGGGAGCGCCAGATGCGTTGCGCCGGGCCGGCCGGTCGTCATGGCGCGAAACGCGGCGCGCACCATGGCCGGCAGGCGCGAGGCGTCATCCAGGCTCGCATTCCATTTTGTCAGTGGCCGGAACAACGCCACCTGATCCAGTTCGGTCAGCGGGTATCGCCCGCGCGAGGTGGTCGCCACGTCGCTGGTGATCGCCAGGATCGGGACCGAACTCTCATTGGCCTCGACCACGCCGGGCAGGATGTAGGTGGCACCGCCGCCGGACGGCCCCTCGCAAACGCCGGGCTTGCCGGTGACGCGGGCATAGCCGTCGGCCATGTAGCCGGCGTGGCGCTCGTCACGCGTCAGGAAGTGGGTGATGCGATGATCGAGGCGGGCCAACGCGTCATAGAAGGGCAGGGTGGTGTCGCCGCACAGCCCGAACATGTGGGTTACGCCATGCGCCTCCAGCATGCGCACCATCGCTTCCGCGCCGGTCATTCGATTGGTTGATGCGGTCAACGCCGGGCCCCTGATCGCGTTGTGCGGGTGAACTCAGAACTGTATACAGGGCTGCATCTTGTAAAGGCGCGGATGCTGTGTCAACAAGCGATCATCGGGAGGCGCGCTGAATCGATGAGCGAAGGCCGGGTCGAGGCGCTTTACGGCCTCATCAAGGAAATGACCGTCAATTTTGGCCTGCGGCCGGGAGAGCGTCTCAACGAGGTCGCCCTGGCGCGCGAACTGGACGCAAGCCGCACCCCGCTGCGCGAGGCGCTCAACCGGCTGGCCGCCGAGCAACTGATCGAGTTCCGTCCCGGCAAGGGCTTCTTCTGCCGCAGCCTGGAACCGCAGACGATCTATGATCTGTACGAACTGCGCGAGGCGCTGGAATGCGAGGCCCTGCGCCGCGCCTGCGAGCGCGCGAGCGATGCGCAGATCGGCCAATTGCGCGAGAGCCTTTATGCCAACGGCCTGACCTATGTGGGCAAGACCGTACGGGAGGTGACGCAAGACGACGAGGCGTTTCACATCGGCATTGCCGAGATCAGCGGTAATGCCGAACTCGTCCATCACCTGCGCAAGATCAACGAGCGCATCCGCTTCATCCGCTGGGTCGACATGGCGGCGCGGGTGCTCGAGACGAAGGGCGAGCATCGCAGGATCATGCAGGCGATCGAGGCCCGCGATGGCGATGCCGCCTGCGCGCTGATGCGCCAGCACATCGTCAAGCGCATGGACCAGATCGTGACCGCCGTGAAGGAAGGCTATTCCTCGATCTATGTCAGCGGGCCGGAGGAGTTGTTCGAGCGCCGCATCATTGCCGAAGGGGCGTGAGATGAAGGTTCGCGGCGGCAAGTCGATCTACGGGGCTTCCGTCGGCATCCTGATGCTGGACGCCCGGTTTCCGCGCATTCCCGGCGACATGGGCAACGCCACCAGCTGGCCGTTTCCGGTGCTCTACAAGGTCGTGCGGCAGGCAACGCCGGACAAGGTCGTTCGCAAGGGCGCGCCCGGGATGCTGGGCGCCTTCGTGGATGCCGCGCGCGAACTGGTGCGCGACGGGGTCGACGGCATTACCACCAATTGCGGTTTTCTCTCGCTGTTCCAGCAGGAACTGGCCGAGGCGGTGGGCGTGCCGGTGGCGACCTCGTCACTGATGCAGGTGGCGATGGTCAACCAGTTGCTGCCCAGGGGCAAGCGTGCGGGCATTCTGACGATCTCGGCTTCGACCCTGACGCCGGAACATCTCGAAAAGGCCAGGGTGCCGCAGGGAACCCCGATCGGCACCACCGAGGGCGGGGTCGAGTTCACCCGCGCCATTCTCGGCAATGAACTTGAACTGGATGTTGAACTTGCGCGCCGCGACAATGTCGAGGCGGCGCTGGCGCTGTGCGAGGCCCATCCCGACCTTGGCGCGATCGTGCTGGAGTGCACCAACATAACGCCCTACGCGGCGGATATTCGCGGTGCGACCGGCTTGCCGGTGTTCTCGATCCACAATTTCATCTGCTGGTTCCAGGCCAGCCTGACACCGCGACGCTTCTGACGCCGCGATGCCTGCCCTGATGCAGCTTAGCTGTCCGTCGGCGCGGGATAGTCCGCTTCGTTGAGAACCCAGCCCGGCTTTGCGCTGAAATCTCGCCGGGGCGGGCAGAAGATATCCACCATGGCGTTGCGCCCGGCGCCCACAGCCCTGCTGGTGTGGATGACCGGGGGCGGGATCACCAATACC
Source organism: Alphaproteobacteria bacterium (assembly GCA_030428345.1). Taxonomy (GTDB): domain Bacteria; phylum Pseudomonadota; class Alphaproteobacteria; order Rhizobiales; family Rhizobiaceae; genus BOKV01. The sequence goes on from JAUIBM010000033.1 coordinate 10,878, forward strand.
GAGGGAGCCCCGACCTCGACAGCCTTGTCGGCCTTCCAGTCGGCCATGTCCGTGGTCCAGGGCCAGCGCAGGTGGTGGACATAGTCGCCTTCCAGCACGAGCGAGCATTGCTCGAAATCGTCGTGGTGGTGCGGCGACATCATTGCCGTGTTGCGCGGACCGTCATAGGGGTCGAGCATGTTCACCATGAAGGTGGTGCAGCGGAAGATACGCCCGAAGCGCCCCGCCTCCTTCTGCACGTCAAGCGAATAGTGTCGCAGGCGCAAGCCGCCTTGCGGTTCCGGCCACGGCTCGAACGGCGGAATGTGTTCGCGCGGCGCATCGTAGGCGCCAGCATTCGGGCAGATCGCCACCAGATCGGGCGAATTCACGGTGAATAGCCGGATAACCCTTCCGCCCTTTTCAAGCGTGACGCGGCTTTCGCCGGGTGGGACGAACGCAATGGAATTCGATGCAATTTGAACGGTCTCGCCGCCAGCCGTAATGGTTGCGCCGGCT
>JAUIBM010000608.1 GCA_030428345.1 Alphaproteobacteria bacterium
GGGGCTCAACGTGCAATGGGGCTATGGCGGGCTGTTCAATGTCGGCATGATGGGCTTCGTCGCCGCCGGAGCGGCCACGGCGACAATCGTCAGTTTCCCGGTCAATCCGGATTTCTGGAACTCGCAAGGCCCGGCAATGGTGCTGGGACTGTTTGTCCGCCTCGCGCTGGCAATCGCGCTGATCGCGCTGGCGAACCGGTCGAATCGATTCGGCGCGGGAAAACGCCTGCGGGCCCTGCTGATTGCGGTCTCGATCGCCTTCTCGTGGATCATGCTTTCCAGCCACATGGACCCGATGGCGCGCACCATTGAATCCGAGGCAGGCTGGATCGGCGGAATGGGCCTGCCGGTATTCGTCGGATGGGCCGCCGCGGCTGTGGTTGCGGGCGCCATTGCCTGGTTTGTCGGCGGCGTCTGCCTGGGGCTGCGGACGGACTATCTGGCGATCGCGACGCTCGGCTTCGCCCAGATCATCAAGACCTTTCTGAAAAACGCGGACTGGCTGACCAAGGGCACGCTGACCGTCTCTCCCCTGCCCTGGCCTGTCGCCAAGCCGGAGGACGGCGCGTTCCTGCTGTCGCGCTCGCTCTATCTGTGTGTCGTCGCCGTGCTGATCGTGATCATCTACCTTGCGCTGCAGCGCGCCTGGCATGCCCCCTGGGGCCGAATGATGCGGGCCATACGCGACAACGAGGAGGCGGCGCAGGCGATGGGCAAGGATGTCGACCGCCGCAGGCTCGAGATCTTCGTCTTCGGGTCGATGCTGATCGGATTGGGCGGCGCGGTGTTGATCCAGTTCACCAGCGTGTTCGATCCGGCCGGCTTCCTCGATCTCAACCACACCTTCCTGATCTGGGTGATGGTGATACTGGGCGGCTCGGGCAATAATCGCGGCGCGATCCTGGGAGCGCTGCTTGTCTATATCATCTGGACAATGTCCGAACCGGCCGCGCTGTGGCTGTTCGACCTCGCCAGAACCTATGGCGAGGCGTGGTTTGGGTGGCAGGCGCCATCCGATCTCGACAGCCGGGCCCTGCAGATGCGGGTATTCGTGATCGGACTGACCATCACCGTGGTCCTGCGGGTGGCGCCGCGCGGCGTGTTGCCCGAGCGCGCCCTACGGCGTGACCAGGCTTAGCGCGCGAGGGAGGCGCATCAGCATGAACGAGGCAACGCAGAACATCGAGGCGGCGGAAATCGTGCTGCCGTGCCAGGAACTGCAGGAAACCCTGCCGTTCTTCCTGAAGAAGCTGGGTTTCCGCCTCGACCAGATTTTCCCGGCGGACGATCCGCAGGTGGCCGTCATCTCGGGGCCCGGCGCCGCGCCAATTGCTGCTCAGATGCAAGGACCCGGCAAGCCTCGGCGACGGCGCGGAAGAGATCCTTGCTCCCAACGGGACCCGCATTCGGCTGGTCGAAGCCAACCCGCCGCTGATCATGCCGCAGACGCGGCATTCCTTCATCGTGCGCAGGCTGAAGGACAGCGCGCCCTGGGTAATCGGACGAGCCGGCATGCATTATCGCGATCTTGTGCCGGACCGGCTCGGCGGTTCGATGATCGCCTCGCATATCCGCGTGCCCGAGGCGGGGCCGGTGCCCGACAATGTCCACTTCCACATTGTCGGTTTCCAGATGATCTATTGCTATCGTGGCTGGGTGCGACTGGTCTACGAGGACCAGGGCGAGCCGTTCATCCTTGCCGCCGGCGACTGCGTGCTGCAGCCGCCGCGCATCCGCCACAGGGTGCTGGAGTCTTCCGGCGGCCTTGAAGTGATCGAAATCGGCTGCCCGGCGGAGCACATCACCACGCTCGACCACGAGATGGAACTGCCGACCGGGCGGTTCGACCCCGACAAGGATTTCGGCGGACAGAAATTCTGCCGCCACGAAGTGAGCAAGGCGCAGTGGAAGCCCTGGCGGATCGGCGGCTACGAGACCCGCGACACCGGCATCGGCGCCGCGACCGGCGGCGTCGCCTCGGTTCGCGTCGTGCGGGTTGCGGGGGAGCCGGATACGCGCCCGGCGGTGCATGACGCCGACATTCATTTCACCTTTGTGCTGGAGGGCGCGGTGACGCTGTCAGGCGGCGATGGCGAAGCGCGCAACCTGGAGGCGGGCGACGCATTCGTGATTCCGCCGGACATGGCGACATCGCTGACGGCGCCTTCGGCCGATCTTGAACTGCTGGAAGTCTCGCTTCCGGCTGAATTCGCGACCCGGATGCTCTGAGCAAAAGTCATCCCCTGCCTTCGGGGAGCGCGAGAAAAAG
>JAUIBM010000034.1 GCA_030428345.1 Alphaproteobacteria bacterium
CAGCTCTGCCACCGACAATTGCGCGATGATCGCATAGATCATCAGGATGAGCGATGGCGGGATCAGGATGCCCAGCGTGCCACCCGCGGCAACGGAGCCGGCCGCGAGACTGGGCCGATAGCCGGCGGCGAGCATCTGGGGGATCGAGACCTTGCTCATGGTCAGCGCCGTTGCGACCGACGATCCGCAGACCGCGCCGAAAAGCGCTGATGCGAAGATCGAGGCGATGGAGAGCGAACCGCGCGTGCCGCGCAGGACCGCATTGGCCGCTCTGAACAGGTCGTTCGACAAGCCGGCGGACGCGGCGACCGTCCCCATCAGCGTGAAGAGCGGCACCACCGAGAAGGTGTAGGCGGAAGCAAGTTCGAGCGGCGTCGCGCCCACTGTCAGATTGGCGCGATGCCAGCCATCGATCAGGGCGTAGCCGACATAGCCGACCAGCCCCAGCGCCACCGCGACGGGCACCCGAAGCAGGATCATGGCGATGAGGACCGCAATTCCCGCCCAGCTCAGCTCGATCGGAGTCATCGCTCAGCTCTCGCTCGCCTGGACTTGTGAAATGATCGAGGCCGCGCAACTGAGCATGGATGCCGCGAAGGAGAAGATGATCAGGCCGTAGAGCGGATAGAGCGGGACGCCCAGATCGGGCTTTAAATCGCCGAAGCGCAGGGCGTCCATCATCGGCGAATAGACATTGACGGTCAGGATCGAAAGAAACACCATCGTCAGCAGCAAGGTGAAGACCTTCACCCCTGCCAGCACCGGCTTCGGCAGGACCGAATCCAGGATGTCGACCCGGATCTGCTCGTCCCGCAGGAAGGATTCCGGCAGGCCGAGCATGGTGCATGCCAGCACCATGATCTCGACAAGCTCGACCACCCCGTGCAGGGGCGCGCCAGCGAGTTTTCGCGCAAGGATGTCCCAGCAGGTCGCCAGCATCATCACGGCGATGGAAAGCGCGCCCAGGGCGGTACAGATCCGCACCAGCACCTTGAGCGCGCTCGCCGGCATGGGGCTACATGGCTCCCTTGAGTTTTTCGACCTCGGCGATCAGGCCGTCGACATCCTTGCCAGCGGCTTTCAGCGCCGCGACCTGCGCCTCTCCGACGGGCGCGAGGGCCTTGCGGAAGGGCTCGGCCATCTCGCCGCGTATGTCGATGACTTCGACGCCCTTCTCCACCATGAAGTCGCGCCCGACCTTTTCCGCCGCATCGTAGAGCCCGCCGACGCGCTTGCCGGCTTCCGGTCCGCTGGCCGCTTCAATCGCTGCCTGGGCATCGGCGGGAAGACCCGCAAGCACGTCGGCATTCATCACCAGCGCGAAATAGCCCACGCTGGCGGGCAGGGTGCTCACCTTGCGGACCGATTGATGCAGCTGGAATGCCTTGCCGCCTTCGAAGTTGAAGATCGCGCCATCGACGACGCCCTTGGCGATTGCGTCCGCCAATTCTGTCGGTGCGACGGTGGCCGGAGAAGCGCCGAGCGCCTTCAATTGTTCAGCTGCGATGGCGCTTGTCGGGCGAACACGCAGGCCCTTCATGTCGTCGGGCTTCTCGATCTCTCCGAAGCGGATGCGACGCGCCCCGGTGCGCATGAACACGCAGCACCAGATGACAGCCGAGTAGACGAAAAACCAGTCGAGGTCGGCGACCTCGATGCCGGTGAGGTCTCGGTAGGTGGCTCGCACATCCTCCTCGCGCATGAAGTCCGGCATACCTGGCAGCCCGGCCAGTTTCGTCAATTCTTGAAAGACCATGTGCGCGGATGGCGGTGCCGATATGCGAGGCGTCCGCCGTGCTCATCGGCACCGCATCGGCGTTGGCGAAGAGGAACGGCAGGGACAATGCGTCGGTCATCGGGAAACGACCGGGCGTGAGGGCGGTGAAGATGAAGGACAGATCGGCGACCCCCGTGCGGGCGAGATCGTATTGACGCGGCGGCGGACCCATCTGGCCGGCCGGGAACACCTCGATGTCCACCACGCCGCCGGTCTTTTCCCGCAGGCCGTCGGCCCAGTGGTTCAGCTCGGTATTGATCTGGTGTTGCGGCGGCAGGTAGTGCGAAAGCTTCAGCTTCCGGTTCTGTGCCCTGGCGATGTTCGGCATTGCCAGGCTCGCCGATGCGGCGACAACGAAACTGCGTCTGGTAAGCTTCATGTTCCTCTCCCTTGGTTGGCGGCTTTGGCCATGTATGCCGGCGCCGCCGATTTTTCGGCCGAGCCGCACACCCTGTCGAGCAGGCGCTGCGGATCGGCGATCGCGTTCCCGCGCCATGCGACATGCTGGTCGGGTCGTATCAGCGCGTAGCGCGCGCCATAGAGATCGGCGATTTGCGGCTCGTCGACGGCATAGGTGGCAAGGGGAATGCCCCTTTCCCGTGCGGCGGCAAGCAGCGCTTCCTCCTCGCCGCCTGCGGCCGGGCCGAGGCGCAACAGCGTGAACCCATCGCCGAAATGGTCGTAGAGCGAGGACCCGTCCGCCAGCCAGGCGTGCGGCGCCAGCGAACCCGGATAGCCGGTCGGGTTGTATTGCGTCACCGAGAAGGGCGGCGGATCGGTGTCTTCGGCGGCGATGGCGGGGGATTCGTAGCGATATCCCAGCACGATGCCCAAGGAGCGGAACTCGGGCGCCTTAGCCTTTTCCACCGCGACGGCCGCCGCCGCGCGCTGGGCCTCTCCTTCTTGCGTATCGGCATCGATCGCGGGAGCCAGGAAATGCTCGCTCAGCGATGCGACGTTCTCGGTCGAGGTTTCCAGAACCTGGCTGTGAACCGGCTTGCGCTCCGTCTCATAGGTGTCGAGCAACGATCGATCCGCCCATCCCTCAAGCACGGCGGCTATCTTCCAGCCCAGGTCGACCGCATCGGCAATGCCCAGATTCATGCCGTGTCCGCCAAAAGGCGAATGCAGGTGGCAGGCATCGCCCGCCAGGAACACGTCGCCCTGCGCGTATCGCGCGGCCAGCAGCTTGTGGACCGTCCACGGATCGCGCGCCAGAATCTCGATGTCGAAATGCTTGCGCATCGCCGTACGCACGATTTGCAGGAGTTCCTCATCGCTCGGCTCGTTGCCGGGACGCATTGCCATGCCCCAGAACCAGGTTCCCTCGCGGTCCATCGGCCCCATCACGCAAGGCGCGGCGGGGTTGACCAGCCAGTGGAAGAGGGCCTGGTTGAGTTCGGGATCGGCGTTCAGCCCCGGAATTCGCAGGATCAGCGTGACGAAGGAGATCAGCGAATGCAGGCCCTGCATCTCGATGCCGAGGCACTTGCGAACCGTGCTGCGCGCGCCGTCCGCTCCCACCAGGAAACGCGCCGTGATCTCGCTCCCGGCGCCGGAGCGCAGATCCGTCACCTGCGCCCGGACCCCGCCGGCCGGCAGTTGTGAAAAATCGTCGAGACGGGTCTGCATCCGGACCTGCGCCAATGGCGCGGTGCGGACATGGTCGAGGAGGATGCCCTCCACGACATATTGGGGGATGAACTCGGCGTGTTCCGGGAAGCGGTCGTCCTTTTGCGGGGAAGCGCAAAAGGCATTCTGGAAGCAGAAGATATCATGTCCGAACAGGCCGGTGGCGAAGCGCACCTGGCGCGGGAAACCCGCAGTCAGCGAAGAGCGCCGGCGCATCTCCGGCGCCAGACCCCAGCGGCGCATATGCGTCATTGTGCGCACATTGGTGGTCTTGGCGCGCGGCTGGAGCCCCACGCGTTCGTTCTGCTCGATTACGCAGACCGTGTGCCCGCGCCTGGCAAGCTCGGTCGCAACGGCGAGCCCTACGGGACCTGCGCCAGTGACGAGCACATCGAAATCATATGCAGAATCAGCCAATTTCTCCTCCCTGAGACGGCCTCGGCCAGGCTATGCGAAAGGCGCCCTCAACCCTCCTGCGCGACGATCGGGTTCTTCAAGACGCCGAGCTTCTCGATTTCGATTTCACAGACATCGCCCGGCTTCATGAAGACAGGCGGCTTGCGCGCCGCGCCGACGCCCGAAGGCGTGCCGGTGACGATGATGTCGCCCGGCTCCAGCGTCATCGCGATGCTGATCAAAGAGATCAGCTTGCGAACGTCGAAGATCAGATCGTCGGTATTGGCGCTCTGCATGACGGCGCCGTTGAGCCGGGTCTCGATGTGAAGTCCGGCTCCCCCGGCTGGCAGTTCGTCAGCCGTGACGAAGACCGGCCCGAAGCCGCCGGTGGCGTCGAAGTTCTTGCCGATCGTCCATTGCGGCGTGCGCAGCTGGAAGTCGCGGATCGAGCCGTCGTTGAAGATCGAATAGCCCGCGACATGGTCCAGCGCGTCGGCTTCGGAAATGTTGCGGCCGGCCTTGCCTATGACCGCGACCATCTCGCCCTCGTAGTCGAACTTGTCCGAGACGGTGGGGCAGACGAGCGCGGCATTGTGGGCGACCAGGCCACTGTTGAAACGGGCGAACACCGTCGGGAAGTCCGGCGCCTTCATCGCGCTTTCGGCGGCATGGTCGGCATAGTTCAGTCCGACGCACAGGATCTTGCCGGCCTTGGCGAGCGGCGGCAGGTAGTCGACCGACTGCGGGTCGACCGCATCGCCGCTCCGCAGCGTCGCCGCGGCCCGGGCCAGCGAGCCCTCGCGAAGGATGTCGTCCAGCGATCCGGGAAAGCCGTCCGCCGTCTCCAGCATGCCGGTATAGGCGTCACCGCCATCGCTGACCGCCAGTCCGGCGACACCGCCGATTTGATAGCTCAAGAACCGCATGCTTCCTCCCTGCCTCATCCCTGCTGTTGAGCGAAACTAGGGATCAGAAAACACATTTGTCAACTAAAAATACATTTTATTTGCGATGCGATTCGGATATCATCGCAATGGAACGGAGACGCAAACGGCAGGCAAATGCACGATCTCGGCGAGGCGACGACCCACAAGAGCATGACTTCGCGCACCTATGAAACGCTGCGCAACGCCATCGTCACGGCGCATTTCCGGCCGGGCGAGCGCTTGCGGATCGACGCGATCAAGGACGAATTCGACGCAAGTCTCGGCGCCGTTCGCGAAGCGCTGGCGCGCCTGACCTCGGAAGGTCTCGTCGTCGCCCAGCCGCAGCGCGGCTTCGCGGTTTCGCTGATCTCCCGACGCGACCTGATCGACCTTACCGAGGCGCGTGTCACCATCGAGCTCATCTGCGTGGAATCATCGATCGAGAACGGCGATCTGGCCTGGGAGGGCAGGGTGCTCTCTGCCGCGCACCAGCTTTCGCGGTTGCGGGTCAGCAGCGTGCCGGGTCCGGAACGCTCCTACGGTGAGAACTGGCATCGCTATCACGAGCGGTTTCACGATGAAATCGCATCCGCCTGCACCAACAGCTGGTGGATGAAGCTGCGCAAGCAGCTCTACATCCAGTCCGAGCGCTATCGGCGGCTCTCGGGTCCGCTGGCGAACTATGATCGCGACATAGACGCCGAGCACAGTGCCATCGCCGAAGCCGTCCTGGCGCGCGAGAGCCAAACCGCGAAGGAAAGGCTTTCTGCGCATCTGCGCACCACAACCGAGATATTGCTGGCGTCCAGAATGCCGTTCTCGGCCGATAGCGCCATCGGGCCGGGCGGCAATTCGGTCGGTGGCTAGCATCCGAACGAGCGCAGAACCGGCTGTTCCCTCCGACGCGCCCGGCGGCTATCGCTGGGTGCTGCTCGGCGGGATTTGGTTCGTCTATTTCTGCTTCGGGCTCATCGCCGCCTCCATGGCGCCCCTCATTCCGTCGATTACCGGCGAATTGGGCATCTCCCATGTGGCGATGGGGGCGATCCTGGGAGCCTGGCCGCTGGTCTACATCGCCTCCGCCGTGCCGTGCGGCGTGCTGCTCGACCGGGTCGCGCCGCGCTCCTCCCTGACGCTCGGATGCGTCGTCATCGCAGCCTCGTGCCTTCTGCGCGGCCTGTCGCACTCGCAGGAAGCGATGTTTCTTTCCGTCGGCCTGTTTGGCGTGGGCGGGCCGCTGATTTCGGTCGGCGCGCCCAAATTGGCGGCGCTGCTGTTTACCGGTTCGCGCCGCGCAATCGCGATGGGAGTCTATTCGACAGGGCCGGCGCTCGGCACGGCGACGGCGCTGGCGCTGACATCGAGCGTGATGATGCCGCTCTTTGGCGGGGAATGGCGCATCGTCCTGTTCGTTTATGGCGGGATAGCGCTTGCCGCGGGCGCGCTCTGGTTCGTGGTCGCCAGCCGGCGCGGGACATGGCCCGAGACTGGCGCAGGCGGCGGCGCGCCGCGTTTCAGCCTTGGCGCGGTCAGCGCAATCGTGAAGATCCCCGCCGTCCAGATCGTGCTCGCGATGGCCGTCGGCGTCTTCTTCGTCAATCACGCAATGAACAACTGGCTGCCGGAAATGCTGCGCAGCAAAGGCTGGAGCGCGGCCGGGGCGGGATATCTGGCGGCGCTGCCCACCACGGTCGGCATTGCGGGATCGCTGATCGTGCCGCGCTTCGCGGTGGGCGAGCGCCGGGTCCTCGTCGTGGCGCTCCTGTTCGTCTCGATGCTGACTTCGGCGCTCCTGCTTCTGGCGACCTTTGACTGGACCCTGGTCGTGCCGCTCGCACTGTTCGGGATAACCCGCACCTCGACGCCGGCCCTGGTCATCCTGCTGCTGATGGAGACGCGCGGCGTGCGCTCGGACCGGCATGGCCTTGTCGGCGGACTGTATTTCGTCGCGGGCGAGATCGGCGGCGCTCTGGGCCCGCTCACCGTCGGCGCGATTTCCGAGGCGACCGGCGGCTTCAACGCAGCATTCGCCCTGATCGCCTCCGTCAGCGCCCTGCTGATCCTGATGTGCCTGGCCTATGTGAAGGCGAACGCCCCGGTGTGCCGCGAAGCGTGACCCGCGCGACGGCCCGTCTTCAGACGCAAAGTCAGATTTCGCGCAGCAGGATGACCGAGCAGGGGTCTCCGGCCCTTGCCGGGCCTGCGCCGGCGGGACGCACCAGCAACACATCCGCCCGCACGAGCGCAGCAAGCATCGAGCTGTCCTGGACGCCGAATGGCGTGACCTCCAGCTGCCCTTCGCGGTTGCGGCTGGCCGAGGCGCGCAGATAGTCCTGGCGTTCGTCATTGGCCGGCAGGTCGCAGCCCAGCACCGCAGGGACCGGGTGTGACCGGCCGGAGTTGCGCCCCGCCATGGCGGCCACCAGCGGCGCGACGAAGACATTTCCGGCAACCAGGGAGGAGACGGGATTGCCAGCGAGGCCGAGAATGCGAACCGTCCTGCCGCCATGCACGATCTCGCCGGCCAGAAGCGGCTTTCCGGGACGCAGGGCGATCTTGCTGAAGTGGAATGTCGCGCCCAGATCGCGCAGGACCGGCAACACCAGGTCATGGTCGCCGACCGATGCGCCGCCAAGCGTCAGCAGCAGGTCGGCGCCACGCTCCAGCGCCCGGGTGAACGCCGCCGTCAGCGCACTGCGATCGTCGCGCACAATGCCCAGGTCCAGCACCTCGCCGCCGGACCTGCGAACAATGGCGGCAAGTCCGAAGCCGTTCGAGGCGATGATCTGGTCCGGGCCGGGTTCGGCGCCGGGCAGGCGCAATTCGCTGCCTGTCGATGCGATGGCGACGAACGGTTTGCGCCAGACAGGAACGCTTGCATGGTTCATCGACGCCGCCAGCGACAGGCGCTGCGGATCGAGCACGAAGCCGGCCGAAAGCAGCGTGTCGCCGCGCTGGAAATCGAGCCCGGCCTTGCGCACCGATTTCCCTGTGGCCGCGGTGACCAGAATGGTGACGCTGCCGGGTTCCGCGCGCGTGTTTTCCTGCATAACGACGGTGTCGGCCCCTTTCGGGACCGGCGCGCCGGTGAAGATGCGAACCGCCTGGCCGCTCGCCACCGAACCGGGGAATGCGCTTCCGGCCGCCGATTCGCCGATGAGCACCAGTTTGACCGGAACGCTCGCAATGTCTGCGCCGCGCACGGCGTAGCCGTCCATGGCTGAAGACGGGAAGGGCGGCTGGGTGCGCAGCGCCGTCAGATCGCGCGACAATATCCGCCCCGCGGCCTCGCCGATCGCCACGGTCTCCTCGCCCGCCGGAGCGGCGCCCTGCAGGATGATCGACAAGGCCTCGGCTGCCGGAACAAGATCTGTGCGCATCGGCTCTACTCCGCGGCCGACCAGTCGCCCGACTTGCCGCCGGATTTCGTCAGCAGCCGTACCCGGATGATTTCCATGCCGCGGTCCACCGCCTTGGCCATGTCGTAAATCGTCAGGCACGCGACGCTGGCGGCGGTGAGCGCCTCCATCTCGACGCCGGTCTGGCCGGTGACGCGGGCGAGCGCACGGACCTTGAGGCCGGGTAGCGCCTCATCGGCCTCGATGGTCACCTCGACCTTGGTCAGGGCCAGGGGATGGCACAAAGGTATGAGTTCGGACGTCCGCTTCGCCGCCATGATCCCGGCGATCCGCGCAACGGAGAGCACGTCGCCCTTCTTGGCGTTGCCGGACAGGACCATCGCCAGCCTCAGCGCCCAGACAAGATCAAGGTTGAACCAGCCCTGCGACAGGAATTTCAGCCCCAGCCAGTGATAGACGCCCACCGCCAGCAGACCGCCGGACAGGACCATCGCCAGCGTTTCGGCCTGCATCCGCACCGAGCCCTCGGCCAGCGCCTCGCGATGGGTGACGGTCTTGTCGCCGACATCCACCATCCGCACTTCGCCCGTTTCGCCGATATGGGTGAGGTTTTCGCGCAAGACCTGCCTCACGCCGCCTGGTGCGCGGGCAAGGGATCGGCCAGCAGCGCGCGCGTCGCCGCGGCCACGTCGTGCTGGCGCATCAGGCTTTCCCCGATCAGGAAAGAGCGAACGCCGCACCGCGCCAGGCGCGCCAGATCCTGCGGGTTGAAGAGCCCGCTCTCTCCGACGATCAGCCGATCCTGCGGGACAAGTCCCGCCAGTCTTTCGGTGACCTCCAGCGAGGTTTCGAAGGTGCGCAGATTGCGGTTGTTGATGCCGAGCAGCGGCGAGGAAAGATGTCGGAGCGCCCGCTCCATCTCCGCCTCGTCATGAACTTCCACCAGAATGTCCATGCCCAATACGGCCGCCGCTTCCTCGAGCGCCCTGGCCGTGTCGTCATCGACCGCCGCCATGATGATGAGGATGCAGTCCGCGCCCCAGACGCGCGCCTCGATGACCTGGTAACTGTCATAGAGGAAGTCCTTGCGGAGCGCGGGCAGGGACACCGCGTCGCGGGCGCTGGTCAGGAATTCCGGCGCGCCGGAAAACGAGGGACCGTCCGTGAGGACGGAAAGGCACGCTGCGCCGCCTGCCTCATAGGCGCGGGCGAGGGCGGGCGGGTCGAAATCGGCGCGGATCAGGCCCTTGGAGGGGCTGGCCTTCTTAATCTCGGCAATCAGGGCGTATTCGCCGGCCGCGATGCGGGTACGCAACGCCTTGGCGAAGCCGCGCGGGGGCGAGCGGTCTTCGGCCATCGCCGCCAGTTCGGCCGCAGGCACCGCCGATTTCGCGGCGGCGATTTCCTCGCGCTTGTAGGCCTCGATACGCCTCAGAATGTCGGGGGCGGTGTTCGTCATGGCCGTCCCTCGTTCGAAACCGCGACCAGCCGCTCGAGCGCCGCCATCGCCTTGCCGCTGTCGATCGCGTTGGCTGCCAGAGCCGCGCCCTGCGCCAGATCGCCCGCCTTGTCGGCGACGATCAGGGAGGCTGCGGCGTTGAGCAGAACCATGTCGCGATAGGCGGACGGCGCGCCCTCAAGCAGCGCCCGCAGGGCCCGCGCGTTAAATGCGGCGTCGCCCCCGGCGATCTCCGCCTCGTCGCGAACCTCCAGACCGGCGTCCGCCGGCGAGATGTCGAAGCTCCTCACATGCCCGTCTTCCAGCGCGGCGACATGGGTGGGGCCGGATATGGTGATCTCGTCATAGCCGCCGCCATGCACGACCCAGACCTTCTGCGAACCCAGTTCGCCCAGCACCCGTGCAATGGGCAGGAGCCATTTCGGCGAGAAGACGCCCAGCAATTGACGCTTGACGCCGGCTGGATTGCACATCGGCCCAAGCAGGTTGAAGATCGTGCGCGTGCCAAGCTCCACCCGCGTCGGGCCGACATGGCGCATCGCCGGGTGGTGCGCCGGCGCGAACATGAAGCCGATCCCCGCCTCCTCGATGCAGGTGCTGATCTGGCCGGGGCTGAGCTCGAGATTGACGCCCAAAGCCATCAGCGTATCGGCCGCTCCCGACTTGGAGGAGAGGGCGCGATTGCCATGTTTGGCGACCTTAACGCCGCAGCCGGCGACGACGAAGGCGGAGGCGGTCGAGACGTTGAGCGAGCCCTTGGCGTCGCCGCCGGTGCCGACAATGTCGATCGCGTCGGCCGGCGCGTCCACCGGCAGCATCTTGGCGCGCATCGCGTCGATCGCGCCGGCGAATTCGTCCTCGGTCTCGCCGCGAACGCGCATCGCCATCAACAGGCCGCCAATCTGGGAGGGGGTCGCCTCGCCGGACATCAGCACGGAAAACGCCGCGCCCGTCTCTCCCCGGGTCAGGGAGGCGCCGTCTGCCACTTTCGCGATTATCGCCTTCAGTTCCGTCATGATATCTCCCGGGAGGGGATGCGTCCTAGAATCCTGTCGCGCTCTCGACAAGGCTCGGATTCACGACAACGTCCTCACGCAGCCTGAGGTCCTGCACCATGTCGGAAAGCATGTCGTCCGACAGCTGTCCGTCGAGCCGCTCGCGCAGCGGCTTTCCGACCGGAATATCCGTCCCATCAAGGACCCTGGCGATCTTCATCACCATTTTCTGCGGGGCTTGCGGACCGTCGGTCAACACGACATCGCCGAGCGGCGCGGAGAACCCGGCGGTGACCGCCGTCTTGGTGAGATCGCGGCCGGTATCGTTCCGGGTCATTTCCGCGCTTTGCTCGACGGTGGGCGCTGCGCCCGCTTCGCCGCCGGAAAGCAGTTCGGTGGCAACCGCGGAAAGATCCTCGCCCTTCTCGACCCGGTCGCGGATCGAGATCGCCGTGTCGGCGATCTGTCGCGCCGTCTCGCTCTCCAGATAGGCCGCGCGGGCGGCGTCCTTCACCTCCTCCAACATCTTCTGCCTGTCGGGGGTGATGCCTTCCACCTCGTACCAGACGAAGCCCTCGGTTCCGATGGAAACCGGGTCCGCCTCCACACCCTCATCGGTCTGGAAGGCTTCGCTCAGCACCTTGGCGCTTTCGGGGATGTCCTCGACCGGCGTTCCGTCGGGCTTCTTTCCGGTTGCGTCTACCTGGTCGATCGTGCGCGGCGTCAGGCCGACCTTCCTTGCGGCGTCAGCCAGGGTCTCGCCGGCTGCGCGCTCGTCCTCGAGCTTGTCATGGATCTTGTAGACCTCATCCGCCGCCTTGC
>JAUIBM010000609.1 GCA_030428345.1 Alphaproteobacteria bacterium
TTCAGGCTGGCCAGATAGGCGGTGATGGCGCGGCTTTCCCAAAGCACGAAATCGCCGTCGACGAGGACCGGCACCTTGCCGTTGGGATTGAGCGCCAGGAATTCCGGCGTCTGGTTGCCGCCATTCCTCAGATCGACATCGACGATCTCCACGTCCAGGCCGAGTTCGAAGATGACGGCGCGCACGCGCAGCGCGTTGGGCGACAAATTGGCGTTGTAGAGCTTCATCTGATCCTCGTGGCTTGCGGCTTCGGTTGTGTGATCGGTCGGTTGCAGGCTTGCGGGACAACCGCGATCCGCGAGCCGGACCGCGATAGCATGAAACAGGCGATCGGCGCGCATCACATCGACTTGACAAAGAGAACAAATAAGGAACATGATGCGCCTGTGTCAATCCTCTTGTGGAAAGGGGGGAATGGGCGCGCACTGCGAGGCGGCGTCGTCTAAGGTCGGCGACAAAATCCAGCGCCATGGCGAACGAGGGTTCCCTCGCGCATGTGGCGCGCAATGCTGTTCAAAAGGGAGTTCAGGAGATGGCAGGCAGCGTCAACAAGGTGATTCTGGTTGGCAATCTCGGCGCCGATCCGGAAATCAAGCGCACGCAGGACGGGCGTCCGATTGCAAATCTGCGCGTCGCCACCTCGGAAAGCTGGCGCGATCGCAATACGGGCGAGCGCCGCGAAAAGACCGAATGGCATCGCGTGGTGATCTTCAGCGAAGGGCTGTGCAAGATTGCCGAGCAATATCTGCGCAAGGGATCGAAGGTCTATATCGAAGGGCAGTTGCAGACGCGCAAATGGCAGGACCAGTCCGGCCAGGACCGCTATTCCACCGAGGTGGTGCTGCAGGGCTTCAATTCGACGCTGACCATGCTGGACGGGCGCGGTGAAGGCGCCGGCAGCGGCGGCGGCGACTATGACGGCGGCGGATCGGATTTCGGCCAGTCAGGCCCGTCCTATTCCGGCGGTCGCGGCGGAGGCGGCCGCGCTCCGGCGCCGGCCTCCGGTGGGGGCGGCGGTTCGTTCGGCGGCGATCTGGACGACGAAATCCCGTTCTAGGGGCCGCAAATCAGGCTGCGGCCTCACAGCGGAAAGAAGCAGAAGATGTTTCCCGATCCGGTGTTGAGCACGCATTCGCCGCCGTCGCTTGAGCGCGATTGCGTCCGCACCGCCAGCTTGCCGTTGAGGGTGACCGAGCCGCTCTCTTCTACCAGAACCGTCTTGCCGCCGGATGGCCAGACATAGCTGACGACGGTGCGCGCATCCTGCGCTTCCTCCACCCGCGTGCAGAGTTCCTTGTCGAGAACCTCCTGCTGCTTGCTGACCTCGCAGGTTCCGCGCGCCACCTGTCCGGTGGTTGCCGGCGTTCCCGGCGTGGCCGGCTGCTGCGGCGCCGGTTTCTGGCCGGGCGCACCGGCGCGCGGAACCGCGTCGAGCGACATGTCGAAACGCAGGCCGTAGAGCGGGTTGACCTGTAGCGATCGGAGCGTTTCGCGCTTTTCCTTGTCTTCCGCCAGGGTCGCCGCATAGACCGGGAAGATCGAAACGCTAATCCCGTCATCGCCGCGCGGGTCGCGTTCGCGGGTGAAATCGCCCCTGGAAAACTGAACCTCGCAGCCGAGCTGATAATATTTCGTGCCTGAGAAATACGGACCGGCGCGGCCCGTGACATAATCGCCATCGCGCTTCAGGGTGACGTCGAAGCCCTCGTCCCGGCCGTCGAGGATCAACTCCTTGTATGCCTCGCGGATGCTCTTGTAGGCGCCATATTGCTTGTTCGAGAAATTCGCCCGCATGTGGGCGTTGTCGCAGATGTTGCGCACCAGTTCGGCCTGGGGAATGCCGCCGAGATCGATGCCGTACAGATCGATGTCCGACATGACGAGATCGCCCACCGTGTCGACGAAGTGGAAGCTCGAGGGCCCGCCTTTGGTCGCCAGCACCTTGTAATAGAGATAGTCCGGCATGCCGGTGACGAGACGGTCGATCGTCTGGTTCATCTCGTAGATTTTCAGCGCCGACAGCATGGCGTGATCGAACGCGTCCGCCACGACCTCGGCCTCATAGACCCCGTCCTTGCCGGCGATATCGAGATAGGGTCGGTGAAAGCCAAGACGGGCGCCCGGCCAGACCCACCGCCGGTAAAGGCGCACGACGTCTGTCCCCACCTGCCAATTTCCGCCGAGAAAGGCCAGCGCGCAGGCCGAGAGGCAGTTCGCCCCCGGCTTGACGACCGTGAAGATGCTGCCAGCCCAGATCTTCTCG
>JAUIBM010000610.1 GCA_030428345.1 Alphaproteobacteria bacterium
GGTGGTGTTCATCGGAGGACCGGTCAGCCGCGAGGCCGTGCTCGGCCTCGGCCGCTGTCCCGACGGCGATCCCGATGCCGGTGCCGTCGTGGGCGATTGCGCTCCGGTCGACCTCCACGATCCCCCACCGCTCGACGCCCCGTGGACGTGCGTGCGCCTGTTCGCGGGGTCGGCGGGTTGGGCACCGGGCCAGCTCGAAGACGAGCTCGCCGAGGGTGCCTGGTGGCCGGTGGACGCCGAGCCCGACGACGTGGTCGGCGGCGACGTCGACGGCCTGTGGGGTCGGGTGCTGCGCCGCCAGCCCGGCGAGCTCGCCTGGTTCGCCAACCACCCCTCGGACCCGTCCGCCAACTAGGCCTCCCGCCGAGGCGGGCGGCGGCCCGAGGGAGCCGCCCGCGCCAGCGCGGACGGCGGTAGCGTCTGGGGATGGCCACCATCTCCTTCGAGGGCGGGATGAACTTCGTGCGGGAGGAAAATCTGGTGAGCCCGCAGAACGTTCGCATCCTGCAGGAAATGGTCGCCCGCAACGATCCGGACGGCAGCGGCTATCCGCGCGCCGCGCCGCATCCGCGCAAGCCATGGTCCGACGACGAATATGTTCGTGGCCAGATGCGCAAGCGCATTTCGATGATGCGAATGCTCTCCAACAAGCACGAGGCGGAGCAGGAGGCGCGCATGAAGGGGTTTCGCGTTCCCGCCCTGGTTCTGCTGGGGGAGGAGGACGAACTGCTGAAGCCCAACCATCTGGAGCGGTGGAAACAGGTGTGCCCGGCGGTGCGAACGCTGCTGATTCCGGGTGCGTCGCACGACATCCAGAATACCGAACCCGAACAGTTCGTCGAGGCGCTGCTCGCTTTCCACGCCGACGCAGCAAAGTAGTTCGGGCGGTGCGCGCCGGGGACGATCGAACGGCGGGCTCCGAGGGTGAAGGCGCCGGTTTTGCTGTCGGCGCATGAACGTGTTGCTGCTGCGGCCGGGCACCGCCATGAACACAGGCCCCATTCAACGCTCGGCAATATCCCGCCGGCCGGGTTCGCAGTGAAAGTCAGGCTGGAAATGCAGGCCGGCTAAGGCCAGAAATGAAACCCGCGACTCTCCAAATAACTGGAGCGAAGTTGGGGCCCAGGTCAGGCGGAAGCATTCTGGCCTGCGGCGACATCGGCCAGGCCTCAGGTATTGGAGGCGATCCTTCTTCAGTTGTAGATTGCGCGGCTCCTGGCCCGGTTCTCGAACTGCCGGCCAGATCGGGAGCGGCTAAAGCACTGCCAAAACAGAAAGATAAGGCTGGCAGCGCCGGTGCGGGGTAGCACAGTTCACACGCGACTCTCTTGGAAACTGTTTGGGGGCATCATGCCAAAGGTCATTGATCCGGTTGTTCGGGAGATTGAAATTGTCTCAAGGGTCTCGCCGGCCTTTCATGGAGCGGAATTTGGCGAATCCGGTCCGTATGAGAGAATTGACGGCGTTTTCCACTGTCAGGCGGATCCAGATCACCGTTTGAATTTGGAGATCGTTAATCTGGCGCGCGCTCCGCGCAATGGAGCAGGGCTTGTCGACTACAAGGTCAAATTCTCCATTCTCAAGCCGGTCGACATGGAGCGCGGAAACGGCTGGCTACTCTACGATGTTCTAAATCGCGGCTCGAAACGTGTTGTCATGCGGTTGAACAACGCGTCTGGAACCGAATTCCCGGAATTGCCTGAGCATGCGGGGAACGGCTTCCTCTTTCGTGAAGGCTTCAGCATTCTGTGGACAGCCTGGCAGGGCGATGCGCCCGAAGATGATGGAAAATTCAGGGCAGAGTTTCCCATTGCCGGAAGCAAGGATAGCCCGGTCACCGGCATTAATCGTGATGAGATCATCAGCGATTTGGCGCAGCGTCGATTTGTGGCCAAGTTGAGCTACATGCCGACGGAACCTGGCAAGAGTGACGCCTGGCTTACCGTTCGGCAAAAACCCAAGGACCAGCGCGAGCCATGGGATGGGTGGCGCTGGGTCGCCGACGACGAGATTGAAATCACAAGGGCGTCTGCCGACAGGTTCGATTACGGCGCAATCTACGAATTTATCTATGAGGCCAAAGACCCGGTAGTCATGGGTCTGGGTCTTGCGCAGGCAAGGGACATTGTCTCGTTCTTGCGCTCCGGAAGGAAGGACGGAAAAGGTCATCGCCATCCTTTCCACGATGGCGCCAGGTCACAGATACGAAACGCGGTAATCACCGGCATTTCCCAAAGCGGCCGGTTTGTTCGCGATT
>JAUIBM010000035.1 GCA_030428345.1 Alphaproteobacteria bacterium
TTCGTCGTGGCGCCGCCGACGGCGGAGCCCGGCCTGCGCTGGCTGGCGCCGTTTGCGGGAACTTCGATGGCGGAGTATTTCCGCGATCGCGGTGGGCACGCGCTGATCGTCTATGACGATCTGACCAAGCATGCGGCGACCCACCGCGAACTGTCATTGCTCGCCCGTCAACCGCCGGGCCGCGAAGCCTATCCCGGCGACATCTTCTATCTTCATGCGCGCCTGCTCGAGCGCGCCGCGCAGCTGAGCGGCGACATGGGCGGCGGGTCCCTGACCGCGCTTCCGGTCGCCGAGATCGATGCCGGCAACCTGTCCGGCTATATTCCGACCAACCTGATTTCGATCTGCGACGGGCAGATCGTTCTGTCGACTCAATTGTTTGCCGCCAACCAGCGACCGGCGGTCGACGTGGGGCTCAGTGTCAGCCGGGTGGGTGGCAAGGCGCAGATCAAGCCGCTGAAGCATGTCGCGGGGCAGGTGCGCCTCGATTATGCGCAATATCTGGAATTGCGGATGTTCTCGCGGTTCGGCGGGATTGGCGACGAGAAACTGCGCAGGCGCATTGCCCATGGCGAGCGCATCAGCGCGCTGTTGGCGCAGCCGCGGTTCTCGCCCTTGCGCAGCATCGACCAGATCGCCCTTCTCAGCGCGCTGGCCGATGGTGAGCTTGACGACATGCCCGTGGAGTCGATCGCGCGCGCCAAGCGGTTGCTGCCGGACCTGATCGATGCGGATGGTGGGCTCTCCGGCTTCGTCGGAAACCCGGCCGGCCTTGGCGACGAACACAGACCCGCGCTGATCGAAGCGGTGCGCCAGGCATTGGCGTCGGCGGGCCAGGCCGAGGACACCGAGGAGGGCGGGTGATGCGCCGGCTGGAAGACGTCAAGCGGCGGCTGGGCAACATCCGGCAGATCGAGGACATCGTCACCGCCATGCGCGGCCTTGCCGCCGCACATTCGCTCGATGCCCAGAAACATCTGGCGGCAATCAGCGCCCATGAGGCAACCGTAGCGCGCGCCATCGGCGAGGTGCTGGCATATATGCAGGACTCGCGCGGGGTAAACCCATCGGCCGATGGCGGAGGATCGCACCTTGTGGTGGTGATCGGCGCGGAGCAGGGGTTCGCAGGCTCCTACAATGAGAACATCATCGAGACCGTGCTTGGCGGCGGCGGCAAGGAGCCGAGGGAGTTTATCGTGATCGGCCAGCGCGCCGTCGTCGATTTCGGCGTGCGCGGCCTGTCGCCGGTGTGGACAGCCAGCATGATCTCGCAATGCGGGCATGCCGCCTCGCTGGCGAGCAACATCGTGGACGCCGTCTTCAACCGCATCCGGCAGACCGGAGCTGTCCGCGTGACCCTGGCCGGAACGCGGTCCGATGCACGGCGCGCCGGCATCGACATGAAGCAGCTGCTGCCGTTTGATTTCAGCCGGTTTCCGCAAGCAGCTGGCCGGCAGCGGCCGATGCTCAACGTTCCGCCGGCGCAATTGCTCGAGAGCCTGGTCGAGGAATATGTCTTCGCCGAATTGTGCCAGGCGATCATCATGGCTTTCGCGGCGGAGAATGATGCGAGAATGCGGGCCATGACGCGTGCGCGCACCAATGTCGACCGGATCAGGCAGGATCTGAAGCTGGAACTCAACCAGAGCCGCCAGGAGCAGACGACGACGGAGATCATCGAACTGTCCGCCTCCAGCGCCGCCATCGGCGCAGCTTGACTTCGACAGGGGCGAGGAATATACGCCGCCATCGGCCCGCAGGGTGGCCGGCCGCTCGCATGGCGTTTACGCCGGTGGTGAATTCCCTGCTTCAGGTTGAGCCGATCGCCATTTCCCCGAGGGGCAGTTGGAGCGATGGCAATGCGAGCGCCCGTCAGAATTCTCCGACTTGCCCGTAACGGGAGAGTTCGTGATGAGCGGCCAAACCATGTCGGCGACGACGCCGACCAATTCCTTCCTGAACGGATCGGTGCGATCCGTCTTTATCCGCACCAGCCTGCCGATCATCGCCGTAACGATGATCAACGGCCTGTTGATCGTGGCTGACGCCATGCTGCTCGGCGCCTTTGTGGGCGCGGAGGCCCTGGGCGCGGTAACGCTCGTCTTTCCCATATCAATGCTGCTGGTGGCCGTCTCGACCATGGTCGGCATCGGCATGGCCAGCATTCTGGGGCGTCGCCTCGGGGCACGGGACATGGATGGCGCGGCCGCCACCCTTGCCTCGGCGCAGGGACTGGCCGTCGCCGTGGCGGCGGTGGCGGTCCTGGGCTTCTTCGTGTTCGGCGGCCGCCTGGTCGAACTGGCGGCGGGCGGCAATGCGCGCCTCGCGGAACTGGGGTGGACCTTCCTCGCCATCTCCTTCGCCACTTCGCCGGCGGGCTTCCTGCTTTCGGTGCAGTCCGATGCGCTGCGAATGGAGGGTCGGGTCGGCTTCATGGCCATGGCGGGCGTGCTGGTCACGCTGGCCAATATCGGGTTCAACGCATTGCTGATCGGCGTATTCGATTTCGGCGTGGCGGGCTCTGCCTGGGGCACGGCGCTGGCGCAGGTGCTGGGGCTGGGGATCGTCCTCGCGTACCGCGCTGGAGGCGGTGCGCCATTGCCGGTCGTCGGCCTGCGATACAGTGGCGAATGGACGGAAATTCTGGCGCTCGGCGCGCCGCGGAGCCTCAATTTCATCGGCATTTCGTTGAGCTCGGCGGCCGTCCTCTTCGCCCTCAACCGGCTTGAACTTTCCCGTCCGGAAATGACCGTCGCGGCATATGGCGTGGTGATGCGCCTGATGACCTTCGCCTTCCTGCCGCTGATGGGCATGAGTCTCGCCCTGCAGGCGATCGTCGGCAACACCGTGGGGGCCGGCCAGGCGGAACGGGCCATGCGCACGCTCCACCTGTCGCTCGGCGTGAGCGTGGGCTACGGCCTGCTGGTGCAACTCCTGCTTGTCGGCGGGCGCAACGGGCTGGGCGGGTTCTTCGTGTCAAACGCCCTCGTCGGGGAGGAGGTGGCGCGCATCGTGCCGCTCTACCTTGCCGCCTATTTCGCCTTCGGGCCGGTGATGATGATCGCCAGCTATGCGCAGGCCCTGGGCAGGGCGAGGCAGGCCGCGATCCTGTCGCTGGGACGGTCATACCTGTTCGCCATCCCGCTGACCCTGGTCCTGCCGCTGATCTGGGGCGAGGCCGGCGTCTGGATCGTGGCTCCAATCGCCGACATGGCGATGCTGGCGCTCGCCCTGGCGCTCTGGTGGCGCTCGGGTCTTGCGCCGTCCGCCGCCGTCCCGGCTGCCGCGCCGGGACGCCCGCCCGCAGAAGGGCTCACTCCGATCGGCGCCGGCGCAAGCGCGGATTGAACCTGGCGGCGCCTGCCAACCGGCGGCAGGCGTCCGTCGGGGGCGTGCCGATGCGAACCTGCGCGGAACAACAGAGACAAAGAGTGGCGGCTCGAGAGGCCGGCCACATGAAAGGAAAAGACCATGTCATCCAGGGCGTTGCAGATTGCACTGGCGTTTATCTTTCTCGCATTGGGCAGCTGGTGTCTGCTGTTCCCATCCATGGTGATCGAGCTGTCATTCCAGCCGGAATTCGCCACGCCCACCCAGCAGGCCCGCTTCATGACGGGGTGCTTTGGAGCGCAGGCGGTCCTCAACGGCATGATCCTGCTCACCGCGCGTTTCACCCCCACGACGTTCCTGGTCTTCGGGCTGGTCGGCTCGGTGCCGTTCTTCGCGTTCAACATCTGGTTCACCCTCGTGGAGCCGGTGTTGAACGCCTGGATGCTGCTGGATTTCGCCGGCAATCTGGGGATCTTGGCAACGGGACTGTGGGGATGGCGGGTGAGCCGGCGCGAGCTTGCCTGGGCCGGGTCGTGACCACCCCCTCCATCAACGGCGGTTGCGAGCGTGCAGCCCGCACCCGCCTTTCGCGGATGCGCGGCCGGCCTTGCGCCTAGAGCGTTTCCACCCAATGCTGCGTCATTCTGACGGAGCGATTTGTCACAAGATAAAGGAAAGGCCCGCAGGCCATATCCGGCGATACGGCCAAGGGGCTTTGCGCCGATATTCGCGCAAGATCGCCCGTCCCTTCGGGTTTCCGATTGGCGGGCGCGCGATGGCGAAACGGCCTTGCCCGATGCGAAGGCATCGCGCTGCGCCCGTTTCCCCACCGGATTGCACACGCCAATCGGGAAACGGGATTGACCCATCATTGGGTGGAAATGCTCTAGTTCAGCTCATATGCCGGGATGATGCCGACAAGTCCGAGGCTGTCCAGGGTCTCCAGCGTGATGCCGTTCTGCGCCAGCTTGCCGGCCTGTTGATAGTCCTTCAGCGCGTTCTTCGAGCGCGGCCCGAAATCGCCATCCGGCGAACCGACGTCGAAGCCCGCTTCGTTCAGCTTTTGCTGGACCGCCTGGAATTCGTCCTTCTCGAACAGGACGGAGAAATCGGCGGAGGTCATCGAGATGCGCGCGGCCCGCGAGCCCAGCGCGCGCGCCTTCTTGAGCAGTTCCGCACCCCTGGCGAAATTCTGCGGCGTGCCCTGGCCGTTCATGTTCATCACGCCGAGACTGCTGATGGCGGAGACGAAGCCGAGATCGGCCGAACGCGCATAATAGTCCACGGCATCCTTGTACCGCCCGCCCGCATCCAGTGCGCGGCCGAGATTGTAGAGCAGGCGCGGATGGCGCGGTTCCTTCTCCACCGCGGCCTCGCATGCCGGTATGGCGCGCGCGACGTCGATCCGGTCGAACTCCACGCCCGGCACGCCGACCTGGTTCATCGGCGCCGCCGCCAGGAAATCGCATTGCGAGGGCTCGGGCCGCTTGAAATAGACCTCGTCGGTCAGGCGCACCAGATATTCCGGCTGCTGCGCATTGTCCGTCTCCTTGATCACCGAGGCGGCGATGTTGCGGAACATCTGCCCGATCTCCAGGCCGGGCTCCTCGACGAAGGAAAGAAGCGCCTGCGTATAGGGGCTGTGGTCGCCCGCGCCGTCCGCGGCCGTGCGCCCCGATGCCGCAGCATAGGCGATGACCGACCCGTACACATCCGCGCCGGCCGTTTCGTTGAGCACCTCGGGTCCTGAAATATTCGACAGGCCGACCTTGATCCCGCGGCCGGAAAGCTCCTCCGACTGGCGCGCCGTCTCCAGAAACGGGTTGTCGCGGCAGGTGTCGAGAATGGTGATCCTGACGCGGGCCTTGGAGTACATCGCCGCCGTTATCTCGCTGACATTGACGAGATAGCGGCCGATATCGCCGACCTGCGTCAGCCTGGTGTCCCTTGGCGCGATATAGTTCACGCCGTCGATCTGCACCGAGTGGCCGGCATAATAGAGGATTGCGATATCGGCCCCGTCCAGCGATTGCTCGAAGCGGTCGAGGATCGCGCTGAAATCGGCGCGCGCCGGGTCGGGATGGTACTCGACCTCAAAGCCAAGCCGGCCGAACGCCGCCGCGACGGCCTGCGCATCGTTCCTGGGATTGGGCAGCGCCGGGACATTCTCATAAGCGCTGACGCCGATCACGAGCGCGACGCGCTTGCCCCCATCCTGAAAGGCGCTGGCGTGTGCGCCGTTGCATGGAGCGAGGGCCGAAAGCAGCAGCAAGGCGAAGACGAGAAGCCGTTTCATCGGGCCGCCGCCTAGCTCTTCTTCAGAATGGTGTCGAAGCCGATATTGTCCTCGCACCAATCGGTGTGCTTGACGGGGGTGCTTGCCTTCCTTTGCGGCGCGGGCGTGGAGACGGCCGCGATTGTCGGCGCGGAAATCTTCGTCGCCTTGCGCTTGGCGCGGGCAAGCTGGAGCAGCCCTTCGCGCCCGGTCTTCTCGCCGGGCAGCATGATCGTGTCGCCCCGCGCATAGGACCAGCAGCCATCGAGGCTTGTCGCCATCGAGCAGAACTTCCGGTAGTCCGCCGTCAGCCGGCAAGCCCTGGGCCCAGCGGGATAGATCGTCGACCCATCCGGCATCTTCTGGCCGACCTTCCCGTAGGAGGACGCCACATAGGGATGGAATTTCGGCTTGCAGTCCCGATAGGGCTTCCCGTTCTTGAAACAGGACGGAATCTTGCGGGCCACGGCCGCCGGGTCGCTGAAATCATATCGTTCGCCGGTCTTGATGTCATACCGCACGGCATCGAGAATCCCGCCGGCTGCGTCATTACGGGGAAGCTTCTTCGCTTCGAGATAGGCTGGCCAGGTCACCTTTTCGTAGACCCGGTCGCCATAGGCGTTGGCGCAGTCGTTTTCCTGCTCGGCTCCGAACACGAAAGAGCGGACCGCGGCCTCGGGAAACCCGCGCGCGGCTAGCACGTCGACCGCATCCTTGAGCTTGGCGTCGAGCTTGGGACCGCAAGCCGCCATCAACTCCGCCTGGATCGGATCTGCGGCTGGGGCGGAGGAGGCCAATTGCGGCGATTGAGTGGATTCGCAGGAAACAACGAAGACGGATAGCGCGAGTGCGCACGCGCTCATCAAAATTCGAGATGCAGACACAATTCCCCCGGAATGCAATTTATTCATTCAAGGTGATCGAACCTAGCCAACCAACCCTGTCGTGTAAAGAAAGCTGGGCGCCGGTCCGTCCGGTCTCCGGAGGCGTTCCGCGCCTTTGCCGATCCTCATCGGTTCCTGGCCGGTTTGCGGATGCCCTTCTTGCTTGTTAACAATCCGACCTGAATATGTTTCGCTCGATCATGCTTCGGGGAGGATTGCATGCGCCGCGCCGTTTTCGCTCTGCTTTTCATCGGGTTTGGCTGTTCCCAGCCGCATGCGCAGGAACTCACGCCGGAAGTCGAGGCGGTGTTCAAGTCCTATTGCGTGGAGTGCCACTCGGCCAGGTCGAAGGTTGAAAAGGCGAAGAAGGACATTCCTGACATTCTGGACGTCAAGGACCTGATCGAGCGCAAGAAGCTCGTTCCCGGCGACCCCGATGCGTCGGAGATCTGGAAGCAGGTCAAGACCGACCAGATGCCGGATGGCGTGCTGATCCTTGACGGCGTCAGCCTCGGCAAGGAGCCGGTCTCGGATGAAGCCAAGGACGTGCTCTACAACTGGATCGCATCGTTGAAGTCGGATGAGCAACTCGCCGACCGCAAGTTCATCAAGGACGGCGAAATCCTCAGATATGTCTTCGATGATCTGTCGAGGGTCTCACAAAAGCGCGCGAGCGAATTGCGCTATTTCACCCTGACCAATCTGTACAACGATTCGCGCATAAGCGATGCGGAACTGGACGCCGCCAGGCAAGGGCTGTCCAAAATGATCAACAGCGTGAGCCAGAGGCGGAATGTGGTGGTTCCCCAGCCAGTGGACCCCGCCAGAACCGTTTTCCGGGTCAACATCCGCCATCTCGGTTGGGACGCTGCCCTTTGGGACAAGTTCGCCAAGACCAACCCCTATGCGAAATTCTACGACAACATCTTCACCAGATCGATCATCGACTACATGGGAACCGATCTGTTCCTGCTGAGGGCCGACTGGTTCGTCTCCAAGGTTTCCAAGCCGCCGCTCTATTATGATTTCGCCGGAATTCCCCCGACCGTCCAGGAGCTGGAGAAGCGGCTGCTGTTCGACGGCCTGACGGCGGACGAGAATCTGGAAAAGAACCCGGACGAGGTTCTGCGCGCCGGTTTCGATCAGGGCAATTCCGGGGTTTCGGCGCAAAACCGGCTGATCGAGCGCCATCCCTCGAAGAACGGCGCCTATTGGCGCAGCTTCGATTTCAAGCGCACCGACGCCGCGAAGCCGGAGACGGCGCGGCGCGACTTCTTCAAGTTTCCGGTCGGTCCGGGCGGCGACGACGGCTTCGAGCCCAGCGGCGGCGAGATCATCTTCAACCTGCCGAACGGCCTGCAGGCCTATATGCTGGTAAACGCCAAGGGGGAACGGATCGACCAGGGGCCCACGGAAATCGTCTTCGACCGCAACGCGGCGCAGGCGGGCAGGAACCCGGCGATCGTCGACGGCATCTCCTGCATCGCCTGTCATTCGGCGGGAATGATCATCAAGGATGACGAGCTTCTCCCGCATGTGCAGAGCGCCAATTTCGGACTGGAAATTCGCGAATATGTCGAGGAGCTGCACAGGCCGGCCGACCTCGCCAAGGCCTTTGAGGAAGACAAGAACCGCTTTTCCAGGGCGCTCAACGAAGCCGGCGTGACGCTGGTCTCGCGCGACGACGAGCCGATCATTCGCCTGGTGGAGCGCTTCGAGGACGGCAAGGTCGATCTCGTGGCGGCGGCGGCCGAACTCGGTCTGCCTTTGGAGGCGCTGGAAAAGACGATTGATCGCGCCAAACTCGACAGATCGCTGGTGGGCATCGTCGGACGGCTGAAGAATGGTGGCGTCCCGCGCAACCAGTTCATCCAGGATTTCGGCGCTCTGGCATCCGCGCTGAGCATCAAGCAGACCTCGCCTTTGATACAGGCGCATCAAGCCGAGGAGAAGGCAAAGGCCAGGCAGCGGGAGGCAGCGGACGAGCGCAGCGCCGGGAAGATCAAGGAGATAAAGTCCGCAATCCTGGAGAAGCTGGAGGGCATCGAGAACAAGCCGATCGTGACCAGCTCAGGCAGCTATTCCGATGTCGAGGCATGCAGCGACCGCGGCGGCCGGCTGGAGTTCAAATCCTACAGATACAGGTGCTTTGAACAGCTGAAGTCTACGGACCTTTACAAGAAATTGGGAGACGATATCGCTGATATCAAGAAGCTGCTGGAATGATCCGGCACGCCGATGCCGGGGCAGCGACCGGGTACTCTCACGCTGAACGGGCGCTCGCCGGCTCTTCTGCCCGCGTCAAGAGAACGCCATCCCGCGAGGCGGGGCGCGCCGTCGCGGGATGGCTTCCAGGCGGGATCGCGGTCAGATGCGTCCCGTCAGGAGCAGGATCAGCAGGATGACGACGACGACGCCAAGGATTCCGCTGGGTGCGTAGCCCCAGGAGCGCGAATGCGGCCAGGCCGGTACGGCGCCGATCAGCGCCAGAATTACGATGATGATCAGAATGGTCGTCAGTGTCATGGTGTCTCTCCTGTAGTCTCCGTGTCGGGCGCCAACCGCGATGCCCGGACTTGCCGGAATTGAATGCCTTTCGACAAGATTTCGGCGTCAGTTCAAAACCCGCCAGGCCGCTGACAAACCTCTACCGTCACAGCAGAGATGCGGTGACGAAGAAAGTGTTCGCCGTAAATGCGATCCGGTATTCTAGGTTGCGTTGCAGAAAATTCCTGCAACCCGCTTCGTTTCACTTGACTTCAACGCGAAGAATTTGAACCCGCCGATTTCTTTCGAAGCATAAACGGGCGGAGCGCAATTCGGTTCCCGCGGGCGATAAGTTTATTACTCGCCCGATTCAATTGCGTCGGCGGAACCTTCAACCCTGCGTGACGTTTGATTCCCGGCCGCAGCGAATGGTCGCAAGCGGAATTCGGAGACAGTCATGAAAACGCTCAAGGATGCATTCACCCACACCCTGCAGGACATCTATTACGCCGAAAACCAGCTTGTGAAGGCGATTCCCAAGACGGCCAAGGCTGTCGGGAGCGCGGCCCTGAAGAAGGCGCTGAGCGAGCATGCAAAGGAAACGAAGATGCAGATCGAAATTCTCGACAAGGTCTTCGCAAGCATTGGCCAGAAGCCGTCGGGCGAGAAATGCGACGCCATCGAGGGCCTGATCAAGGAGACCGAGTCGATCATCGAGGAGGCTTCCGGCACCGCGCTGGACGCGGCCGTGCTCGCCGCCTGTCAGGCGATCGAGCATTACGAGATCGCCCGCTACGGCTCTCTGCGCGAATGGGCCAAGACCCTCAAGCTGAGCGAGGCGCATGATCTCATCGGCCAGATTCTCGATCAGGAGAAGGCCGCCAACAGCAAGCTCACCAATCTGGCCGTCGAGGAAATCAACGCCTGAGCCTCGGCTGCAAGCCACTGAAATGACCGGACCCTGCCGCGCCTTGGCGCGTCGGGGTTCGCGCGTTATTGCGGTTCAGCAGGTCGGGTCAGTGCCGATTGCGGGCCGCGATTGCTTGCCGCCCGAACTCGTTCCAGAGGATGATGCCGCAGGTTTGACGAGTTTTTCCTGAAGGCGTGCGTTCGGGAATCACGCGCGGGATCGGCATCAACGCAAAGTCGGAATTGCAGGCCCCTGTCGGCCGCCCGGCCGCTCCTCGGCCCTGCGCGGTTGGACCCGGGGCCGGAACGCCTGTATGAGTCCCGCCGGATCAGCAATGCAAGGGGGTGACCCATGTCGAAGAGAATCGTGTTTACCGGCGGGTCCGGCAAGGCAGGACGCCACGCCGTCGCCCATTTGTTGGAGCGGGGGCATTCGGTGCTCAATGTCGACCGCACAGCGCTGACGCTTGACGGCGTGCACACCCTGCTTGCGGACGTCACGCAGTCCGGCGAGTGCCTGAACGCCCTGACCGCGCATTTCGGCTATGCCGGTTTCGAGAAGGGCAGCCCGCCCTCGCCGCCGGACGCGGTGGTGCATTTCGCCGCCGTGCCGCGCATCCTGATGGAAGCCGACAACACCACCTATGCCACCAATGTGCTGAGCACCTACAACGTGATCGAGACCGCCATGAAGCTCGGCGTGCGCAAGGTGGTCATCGCTTCCTCCGAGACCACCTACGGGGTCTGCTTCGCCGAGGGCGACAAGGACTATCACCACTTTCCGCTGGAAGAGGATTACGACGTCGATCCGATGGACAGCTACGGGCTGTCCAAGGTGGTCAACGAGAAGACGGCGCGCGCCTTCGCCATGCGCTATGGCGCCGACATCTACGCCCTGCGCATCGGCAATGTGATCGAGCCGCATGAATACGGCAAGTTCCACGATTTCCTCGCCGACCCGATGAGCCGCAAGCGCAACGCCTGGAGCTATATCGATGCACGCGACCTCGGCGAGATCGTGCATCTGTGCGTCGAGAGGGACGGGCTGGGATTCCAGGTCTTCAACGCGGTCAACGACACCATCACCGCCGATCTGCCCACCGCCGAGTTCCTGGCGAAATACGCGCCCGGCTCGCCCCTGAAGCGGGCGATGGTCGGCGACGAGGCGCCCCTTTCCAACCGCAAGGCGCGCGAGGTGCTGGGCTTCCGCGAGGCGCATCCATGGCGCCGGGAGCCGGCATTCCTCGAGGCGGCGAAATCCTGACCGGCCGGGGGGTTCCGCGGCAATTCTTCGAGGGAGCAAGGCATGACGCATGAGACGCATCTCAGACCGGAGTTTCTGGTCGCCAGCGAGGAGGAATTGCGGTCGCTGTTTCCGGCGACGCATACGCTCGCGCTCGACAAGTGCCAGGACCGCCTGGACAGGCACGCGAGGG
>JAUIBM010000036.1 GCA_030428345.1 Alphaproteobacteria bacterium
CTCTCTGAGCATGGTGGTCGCGCCGTTCATCCTGTACACGCGCACCGCCGATCCGGCGCAGCTGTATTTTGCGGTGCTCCTGCTGTTCTTCGGCGCCTTGCGCCTGGTCGACGGGATGATGTTCCACGCCGCGCAGGTCAAGCCGATGACGATCGCGGAAGTGCGGCACTGGGAACTGCGCTATGCAACGCTTGGCGCGCTCTATGTCGGCGCGCTTGGAATGTGGTGCTTCGTCGGTTTCGCCACCAGTTCCGACGAATTCGTGCACCAGATGAGCGTGATCATCACGCTTTCCTATCTTATCGGCATTCTGGGCCGCAATTTCTCCAGCGCGAAGGTCGTGCTGAGCCAGACCCTGACCGCTGCCTTTTCGCTCATTTTCGGAACGGCGCTTTTCGGCGGGATCTACGATTTCCTCCTCGGGGTCCTGCTCATTCCCCTGTTCTTCACGATATGGGCGATGTCGCGCAACCTGCGCGGCATGCTGTTCAACGCGGTGCTGACCGCAATGGACAACAAGACCATCGCCGACCGCTTCGAGATCGCGCTGCGCAATGTTTCGCACGGCCTGGCGATGATCGATTCCGAGGGGCGCTTCGTCGTCGTCAATCCGCGGTTTGCCGCGCTGGTGGGCCTGCCCGAGGATTCGGACATGATGAACCAGACGATCGACTGCATTCCCGATGTCGAGGCGAAAACCGAATATGCCGGCGGCAAGGCGAAATTGCTGCGCGATGTCCTGCTTGAATGCCTGCGTCTTGGTCGGGCGACGGCCTTCAAGCATGTGCTTGTCGACGGAACCGTTGTCGAAGCGGTCTTCAACCCGATGGTCGACGATGGCGGCGTCGTGGTGCTGGAGGACATCACCGAGCGTGTTACGGCGGAAGAGGAAATCCGCATCCTGGCGAGCTTCGATCCGCTGACCCATCTGCCCAATCGGCGCTTCTTCATGAACGAGGTCAACCGGCTGCTTGGCGGCGTCGACGGGCTTGACCCCTGCACGGTTCTCTTCGTCGATCTCGACAA
This sequence comes from Alphaproteobacteria bacterium, assembly GCA_030428345.1. Lineage (GTDB taxonomy): Bacteria > Pseudomonadota > Alphaproteobacteria > Rhizobiales > Rhizobiaceae > BOKV01. The sequence continues at coordinate 1,027 of JAUIBM010000036.1, forward strand.
TTTCAAGGACGTCAACGACACGCTCGGGCATGCGATCGGCGACAAGCTGCTGTGCTCGATCGCGCTGCGCATGCGCTCCCGCATGCCGGAAAAGGGCATGGTCTGCCGCTTCGGCGGAGACGAGTTCGTGATCGTCGTTCCCGGCAAGATGCGCCGCCGTGACTGCAAGGCGCTGGCCGAGAAGCTGATATCCGAGATTTCCAAGCCCATGACGATCGACGGACATCAATTGACCGTCGGCGCCAGCATCGGCATCGCCCAGTGCCCGGTCAACGGCAAGGACTACAACCATCTGCTCAAGGTCTCCGATGTCGCGCTCTATGATGCAAAGGCGCGTGGCCGGGGTTGTTATTCATTCTATACTGACGAACTGGGCGATATCATTCGCGATCGACGCTCGCTGGAGAACGATCTGCGCCGGGCGATAGATCGCGGCCAGTTGCAGTTGCACTATCAGCCGCTTGTCGACATGAAGCGCAACAAGATCACGACCTGCGAGGCGCTCCTGCGGTGGAACCATCCGGATCGCGGGGCGATTTCGCCGGCGGTCTTCATACCGGTCGCAGAGGAAATCGGGATCATTTCGCAGATCGGCCAGTTCGTGCTGGAAGAGGCGACGCGCCAATGCACCACCTGGCCGTCTGACGTCTCGGTCGCCGTCAACGTGTCCTCACTGCAGTTCCAGCAATCGGACGTGTGCTCGGTCATCGCGGAGGCGCTTGAGCATAGCGGCCTCGACGCATCCCGCCTGGAGGTCGAGGTTACCGAATCGGCCATGCTGGACAATGTGGCCGAGACGACCACCACGCTGTCGCGGCTCGCCAAGACCGGCGTTCGGATTTCGCTCGACGATTTCGGCACGGGCTTTTCCTCGCTGAGCTATCTGCACACCCTGCCGTTGGACAAGGTGAAGATCGACCGTTCGTTCATCGAGAACATCCACGACGATCCGCGTTCTCTGGTGCTGCTTTCGGGCGTGGCTCATCTGGCCAACGAACTCGGCCTGGCCGTCGTCATCGAAGGGGTGGAGACGGCGGAGCAGATGCATCTGCTGTGCGAGAAGGTGCATGTCGACGAGATGCAGGGCTATCTCTTCGGACGCGCCATGCCAACCGGCGACATATGCGAGTTGCTGCAGGCTCAGCGCGCCAAGCCGGCAGAAAAGCGCATCCGCTTCGCTAGCTGAGGCGGCCAGAGCCGGCGCCTGATCGCGCCGCTCATATTCCTGATTCTTCTCTCGTATCCGCCCGGTCAGTTGCCGCCACGACAAGCCCGGCCGGCATTCGGCGCGCGCCTAATCCTCTCCCCTGCAAGACAACCGACGCCATTCTGCTTTTCGCGAATGCGCTCGCACGCACTCGCGGCATCCTGCCCTGTCCGGAGTGCGTCCTGACGGCGGCCGCGCGGTAACCAATTCAATTAACCATAGATAAGTCTAATTTGAACGAATTGCCGCATACGCCGCCGGTTGTCTTTACAACGGTTAACAAACCATTAACGTGATCCTTACATTCGGACTAATTGGGGTAGCCGGAAGGAACGGAAATGGGTGTCAATATAGTTCAGTCCAGGTCGAGTTTTGACCTGCGCCTTTGCGACTACAGGCCAGAAATCGAATATCAGGTTGCATCTTCTCCGGAACTTCAGGAAGAAATATTCAAATTTCGTTACAAAGCCTATCGACGCGAAAACGTGATTCGCGAAAATCCGGAAGGTATTTTTACGGATTACTATGATACATTGGAAAATTGCTGGATCTTTGGAATCCACAGCAACGAAGAGCTGGTCAGTTCAATTCGAGTTCATGTAATTTCGCCAGAGTTCCGCAGAGGTCCGGCGCTGGATGTGTTTCCCGATATCGTTACGCCCATGCTGGATGCTGGCGACGTACTGGTCGATCCGACCCGTTTTGTAACCAGCCACAATGCAATTTTGCGGATTCCGGAACTGGTCTATGTGACGTTGCGCGTGCCATCTATGGCCTCGCTCGCCTTCAATGCGCGCTATTGCCTGGTGACCGTGCGTGAGGAGCACATTCGCTTCTACAAGCGGGTGCTCAACGCAACCCAGCTTTGCGAGCCGCGCCCCTATCCGGAGTTGATGTACCATATCTGCGCGATGCGGGTGGATATCGCCCAGATGCGCGACGAACTGGCGAAGCGCCATTCGGCGTTCCAGACGCCGCTGAGCGAATGGCGGCACATGTTCGAGCGGCCCGGTCCGGTCGTGCCACCCGAACTCGACGCGCCGCCACTGGCGCCGCTGATCAACTGACTGCGGCGGCAGGCTGCGCCCCGCTCTTCGTGGGGCGTCGGGCCTGCTACCGGTCGCTCTCGCGCCAGCGAGGATTGATCCAGGGTTCGAGATTGGAACGCGGCAGCGGCTCGCGCTCCAGGATGAGATCGGACGCCTTCTCGCCGACCATGATCGACGGGGCGTTTAGATTGCCATTGGTGATGCGCGGGAAGATCGAGCTGTCGGCGACGCGCAGCGCGTCGACGCCGATCACCCGCAATTGCGGATCGACCACGGCAAGCCGGTCGGCGGCGTCGCCCATACGGCAGGTGCCGCAGGGATGATAGGCGCTCTCGACATGGTCGCGGATATGGGCGTCCAGTTCGTCATCGCTCTGCACCTGTTTACCGGGCGAGATTTCAGAACCGCGATAGGGATCGAAGGCCGGCTGCGCGAAAATCTCGCGAGTCAGGCGAATGCAGTGGCGGAAATCCGACCAGTCGTCGGCGTGACTCATATAGTTGAACAGGATCGACGGGTTTTCGCGCGGATCGGCGCTTCTGAGCCGGACATGGCCGCGCGATCTGGAGCGCATCGGGCCGACATGGGCCTGGAACCCGTGCGCCTTGGCCGCGGCCTTGCCGTCATATCGTATCGCCACCGGCAGGAAGTGGAACTGGATGTCGGGATATTCGACGCCGGGAGCCGAACGCACGAATGCGGCGCTCTCGAAATGATTGGTCGCCCCGTCGCCGGTCTTGAGCAAGAGCCATTCCAGCCCGATTCGTGCCTTGGAAAGCAGCCCGAGCTTGGAATAGAGCGTGATCGGCAGCAGCGACTCGTTCTGGATGTAGAGTTCGAGATGGTCCTGCAGATTGGCGCCGACGCCCGGCCGATCGGCGATGACGGGAATCCGGTGTTCGGCAAGGTGGGCGGCCGGGCCTATGCCCGAGAGCATCAGCAATTTTGGCGAGTTGATCGACGAAGCCGCCAGGATCACCTCCCGGCGCGCGGTGACTATCTCGCGCCGGTCGCCGCGTGCGATTTCCACGCCGACCGCTCGGCCGTTCTCGATGACGACGCGGGTGGCGAGGCCGCGCAACATCGTCAGATTGGGACGCCTGAGCGCAGGCTTGAGATAGGCGTTGGCCGTGGACCAGCGCCGGCCGCGCCAGACCGTCTGCTCCATCGCGCCGAAGCCTTCCTGCTTGAGGCCGTTATAGTCTTCCGTGAGTTCGAATCCCGCCTGCCGGCCTGCCTCGACAAAGGCGTGGTAGAGCGGATTGGCGCGCCGCCCGCGCGTCACATGCATCGGCCCGTCCGTGCCACGCACGCCTTCCTCGCCGCCATGTGACGTTTCCATGCGCCGGAAATAGGGAGCGACATCGGCCCAGGACCAGCCCTTTGCGCCTGCTTCCTCCCAATGATCGAAATCGCGGGCATGCCCGCGCACATAGACCATGCCATTGATCGAGGAGGAGCCGCCGACCACCTTGCCGCGCGGCGTGGCGAGGACCCGTCTTCCCAGATGCGGTTCCGGCTCGCTCTTCATGCCCCAGTCATAAAGCGCCATGTTCATCGGGTAGGAGAGGGCGGCCGGCATCTGGATCAGCGGGCCGATGTCGGAGCCCCCGAACTCGATCACGATCACCGAGTTGCGGCCGTCTTCCGACAGCCGGGCCGCCATCGCGGCGCCAGCCGAGCCGGAGCCGACAATGATGAAATCGGCCGAATGGGGGGAAGGCAATGCGCCGCCGCTCATGGACGCCTCCTGATCAATAGGGATATTGCGGCGCATTCATCGCCACATAGACGCTCTTGACCTGGCTGTAGGCGTCCATGGCCCAGCGTCCGTTTTCGCGGCCCATGCCCGATCGCTTGTATCCGCCGAAGGGAAGTTCGACCGGGGTGATGTTATAGGTGTTGATCCAGCAGGAGCCGGCCTGCAGACGCGCCATCATCCGGTGGGCGCGCGATAGATCCCTGGTGTACACGCCCGCCGAAAGGCCGAATCCGGTCGCGTTCGCCCGGGCGGTGACGTCGTCCTCGTCGCTGAAGCCGAGCAGCGTCAGCACGGGGCCGAATATCTCCTCACGGGCGATGATTGCGTCGTCCGTCGCGGCGAAAATCGTCGGCTCGACCCAATAGCCGCCCTCGAAACCGCTGACCCTCGGTGTGCCGCCGCCATGAAGCAGCTTCGCCTCGCCGCGTCCTATGCCGATATAGCGATTGACCTTTTCCAGGTGCTCGGCGGATACCAGCGGGCCGATCTGGGTAGCCTCGTCCATCGGGTCGCCGATTTTCAGCGCATGGGTGCGCGCCAGGAGCCGCTCGATGAACGCTTCCCTCACCGCGTCGTGGACGAAGACGCGCGTGCCGTTGGAGCAGACCTGGCCTGTCGAGTAGAAATTGGCGACCATCGCGCCCCCGACGGCAGAATCGATGTCGGCGTCCTCGAAGACGATCAATGGCGACTTGCCGCCCAGTTCGAGCGTCACATGCTTGAGCGATGGCGCTGCGCCTTGAAGGATCTTGACGCCGGTGGCGGTTTCGCCGGTCAGCGAGACCTTGGCGATGTCGGGATGGGCGACGAGCGCCGCGCCGATGCGGCCATCCCCCTGCAATATGTTGAACACGCCGTCGGGCAGTCCTGCGTCCTTGAAGGCGCGGGCGAGTTCAAGCGCGCTCAGCGGGGTCGTTTCCGCCGGCTTGAAGATGAAGGCGTTGCCACAGGCCAGCGCCGGCGCGGATTTCCAGCAGGCGATCTGCAATGGGTAGTTCCACGCGCCGATGCCCGCGCAAACGCCAAGCGGTTCGCGCCGGGTATAGCCCCAATCGCCTTCCTCGCCCGAAAATCCGACGAATTCGCCGGTCATCGTCGCCGCCTGCGCCGCGAAATAGTCGAGGCAATCCGCGCCGGAGGTCACGTCCACCGCCAGCGTCTCCTGCAGGGGCTTGCCGGTGTCCAGGGTCTCGAGGCGCGCGATCTGCGGCAGCCGCTCGCGCAGCAGGCGCGCCGTCGCCGAGAGGATGCGGGCGCGTTCGGCCGGCGGTGTCCTGCGCCAGATCTCATATCCGCAGCGAGCCGCCTCCACAGCCGCCCCCTCGCCGGTGGCGGGATAGACGACGGGGCAAGGCTCGCCCGCGCCCGCGACGAAACGGCCGCCAATGAAATTTCCCGTCTTTTCGATGCGGGCCAGCGTTTCCGCGATGCTTGCGTCCATCCTCATGCTTCCTTGTTTCGAAGCCTGTCATCGATCAGGCTATTGCATAGTGCGATCGCTTCGCCGGCGTCAGGGCCCTGATTGCGCAAGGAGTGGCGCACATAGAGCCCGTCGATCAGCGCGGCGACGGCCTCCGCAGTGTCTTCCGCCCGGGACGGCTCCATCAGCGGCTTCAGCCCGGCCAGCAGGTTGCTGCGCAGGCGGCGGGTATAGACATGCAGCAATCTGGCGGCGGGCTTTGAGGAATAGGCCCGAAGATAGAAGACGAGCCATGCGGCGATGGTCGTGCGGTGGAACTGGCTTTCGGCGAAGCTTGCCGCCACGATCGCCTGCAACCGGGCATGCGGGGTGTCGGCCTGCGCCAGCCGGAGGCGGACCTCGGCGGAAAACTCGCGCAGCAAATGCCGCATCGTCTGGGTGACGATCTCATCCTTGTCGCCGAAATAGTGAAACGCCAGCGCCGGAGACATGCCGGCGCGGCGCGCGATCTGGCGCACGCTGACATCGAGCGAACCCTGCTCGCCAATGGTCAGGATCGCTGCGTCGATCAGGGATTTGCGGCGATGAGGTTCGGCTCCGAGCCTGGGCATTCAAGCATTCTCCCGGTCGATCGAGGCATTTTGATTGACCCGCCGGTCAAAATACGGAATATTTTTGAGCGGGTAAATGGGCGAAGGCTTGAAAATCCCTGTCTGCGGCGCGCGTATTGTCTCAGCGGCGCGCGGGCGTTACGCCTGAATGCTTTCAAGAGGGCTTTCAGTCACGCATAGCGTGGCCACCGCACGCAGTTTCGGGCCGATCCCGCCTCAAGCCATCCGAGCTTCAAGAAGGAGAAGGAAATGACTTCCACCCATCGCATTCTTCCGCTGGCATTTGCCGCCATGCTTGCCGCAGCGCCGGCGTTCGCGGGCGACGCCGCGAGCTGCAAGGCAGTCCGGTTCTCCGATGTCGGCTGGACCGACATCCAGGCGACCACGGGCATCGCCACGGATATTCTGGAAGCGATCGGCTATGAGCCGGAAATCCAGGTGTTGTCGGTTCCGGTGACCTATACCTCGCTCAAGAACAAGGACATTGACGTGTTCCTGGGCAATTGGATGCCCTCCATGGCCGGCGACGTGCAGCCCTATCTCGACGACAAGTCGGTCGAATCCATCGCCATGAACCTCGAGGGCGCCGGCTATGGTCTGGTCGTTCCGGACTATGTCGCCGAAGGCGGGGTGAAGAGCCTCAAGGATATCGGGAAGTTCAAGGACAAGTTCGACGGCCAGATCTACGGCATCGAGCCGGGCAATGACGGCAACCGCATCGTCCTCGACATGATCAAGGATCCCGCCAACGGCCTGGAAGGCTTCGAACTGGTGGAATCCTCGGAAGCCGGCATGCTGTCCCAGGCGGAAAAGGCGATCCGCAACAAGGATTGGATCGTGTTCCTGGGCTGGACGCCGCATCCGGTAATGGGCGAGATGGCGATCACCTATCTGGACGGAATGGGCGATTCCGGCTTTGGCGCGGCGACGGTGCACACCAATGTTCGGGCCGGCTATCTCGACGAGTGTCCCAATGCAGGCAAGTTCGTCTCCAACCTCAAGTTCACCCTGTCCGCCGAAAACCAGATCATGGATGCGATCCTCAAGGGTGCCGATGCCCAGGCGGCCGCGATGGACTGGCTCAAGGCCAATCCCGACGCGATCGCTCCCTGGCTCGAAGGCGTGACGACGTTCGACGGCGGCGACGCGATGGCGGCGGTCAAGGCAAAGCTGGCGATGTAACCGCCGACGCGGAAACCTGAGCAAGACGCCGCGCCGGAAACCGGCGCGGCGCGCCACTCCAAGCCAAGGGGGACGTCTTGGATCCGATCTCCGCTCTAATCGCCAGCAACAAATTGCCGGTCGGCAGCCTCGGCAAACAGTTCTTCGTGTTCCTGACCGACAATTTCGAGTGGTTCTTCGACCTGCTGGCGGGTTCGATGAAGGACATTCTCGACGCGATGATCGACGCGTTGCTGTTCTTTCCCCCAGTGGTGCTGGTTGCGCTGATCGCGGCGCTGGCCTGGTATCTGCAGCGTTCCTGGAAACTGGCGCTCGGGGTGGCGATCGGCCTGCTCTTCATCGTCAATCAGGGGCTCTGGAAGGAAACCGTCGAAACGCTGGTCCTGGTGGTCTCGGCCGCCGCCGCCTCCATGGCGATCGGGATCCCGATCGGCATCGTGTGCGGCCATAACGAGCGTTTGTGGCGCTTCATCCAGCCGCTTCTCGACCTGATGCAGACCCTGCCAACCTTCGTCTATCTCATTCCGGTGCTGATCCTGTTCGGCCTCGGCCTCGCCCCGGGCCTGATCGTGACGGTGATCTTCGCCGCACCGACGCCGATCCGGCTGACCTATCTGGGCATCAAGTCGGTGCCGACGCCGATGATCGAGGCTGGCCAGGCGTTCGGCGCCACGCCCCGGCAATTGCTCTGGAAGGTGGAACTGCCGGCCGCGATGCCGACCATCATGGCCGGGCTGACCCAATGCATCATGCTCTCGCTGTCCATGGTGGTGATCGCGGCGCTGATCGGCGCGAACGGTCTGGGCAAGCCCGTGGTGCGCGCGCTCAACTCGGTCAATATTCCGCTTGGACTGGAGGCGGGCTTCGCCATCGTCATTCTAGCGGTGATCCTTGACCGGATGAGCCGGATCAAGACGGGGGCCGCACGATGAGCGCCGCAATCGAATTCCGCGATGTCGACATCGTCTTCGGCGACAACCAGGCCGAGGCGCTGCGAATGATCGACGCCGGCTCCGAACGCTCCGAGATTCTGACCAAGACCGGCGCGGTTCTCGGCTGCGCCGGCGCTTCGCTGACGGTCGAGGAAGGCGAGATCAGCGTGTTGATGGGGCTTTCCGGCTCCGGCAAGTCGACCCTCTTGAGGTCTGTCAACGGACTGAACAAGGTGGCGCGGGGCGAGGTCATCGTCCACGATGGGTCCTGGTCGGCCGACGTGGTGACCTGCGGGGCAGGGGAACTGCGCAAGATCCGGCGCGAATGCGTCGCCATGGTGTTCCAGCAATTCGGCCTGCTGCCATGGCGTACCGTGACCGACAATGTGGGCCTGGGGCTCGAACTTTCCGGCGTGAAGCAGTCCGAGCGCCGCAGCCGCATTGAGGCGCAGCTGAAGCTGGTCGGTCTCGACGAGTGGGCCTCCAAGCAGGTGCATGAGCTTTCCGGCGGGATGCAGCAACGCGTGGGGCTGGCGCGCGCATTCGCGACCAATGCGCCGATCCTGCTGATGGACGAGCCGTTCTCCGCGCTCGATCCGCTGATCCGAACCAAGCTGCAGGACGCACTGCTCGAATGGCAGTCGGTGTTGAAGAAGACCATCCTGTTTGTCAGCCACGATCTGGAGGAGGCGCTGAAGATCGGCAACCGGATCACGATCATGGAGGGTGGACGGATCGTGCAAAGCGGGACGCCCGAAGACATCGTGCTGCGTCCGGCCAATGATTATGTGCGCGACTTCATCGCAAATGTGAATCCGCTGAGCGTGCTGACCGCGTGGAACGTGATGCGCGACAGGCGCGATCTGGAGAGCGGTGGCGAGGGGTGGGTCTGGCTCGATCTGCGCCAGACCACCCGTTTCAGGATCGGCGAGGACGGCAAGGTCGCCGCCGCCGAGCGCGAGGGAAAGCCGGGGCAATGGATATCCTGCGAGGCGCTGGAATCCGGCAGCGGCGAAGGCGAAAACCCGGTGTATTTCGCCATGCCCGGCACCTCGCTCAAATCGGTCATGCTGGCGATCCACCGATCGCATACCGCGCCGGTGGCGGTGTTCGACGATGAAGGGCGTTTTGTCGGCGCGATCGGCGTCCGCGACGTGCTGAAGGCCATCCTGCGGCGCTAGGCCCAGGCTCGGCGGCCGTCGCATTTCTGGCGTTTCCGGCCGCTTCCGGCGAATGGATTGACGCGGCCTGTCGCTATGCTGCTATTCTGGTTTCGCCGTCGCAGATGGCTTCTCGGGTCTTCAGGGCAATCCTCGCATGCGCTATTCCGGCTGGCAGATTTTCAGACAGGGCATTTCCGGCAACAAGGGCTGGAAGCCGGTCTGGCGCGAACCGGACCCGAAGCCCGAATATGACGTCATCATCGTCGGCGGCGGCGGCCATGGACTTTCGACCGCCTATTATCTCGCGCGCGAATTCGGAATCACCAATGTCGCGGTGATCGAGAAGGGCTGGCTGGGTTCCGGCAATATCGGGCGCAACACCACCATCGTGCGCTCCAACTACCTGCTGCCGGGCAATGAACCATTCTATGAGTTCTCGCTGAAGCTGTGGGAAGGGCTGGAACAGGACTTCAACTACAATGCGATGATGTCGCAGCGCGGCGTGCTGAATCTCTATCATTCGGACGCCCAGCGGGACGCGTTTGCCCGGCGCGGCAATGCGATGCGGCTCGAGGGCGCCGGCGGCGAACTGCTCGACCGCGAGCAGGTGCGCAAGATGTGTCCTTTCCTGGATTTCGACAATGCCCGATTTCCCATTCGCGGCGGCCTTCTGCAACGGCGCGGAGGCACGGCCCGCCACGATGCGGTGGCGTGGGGCTATGCGCGCGGCGCCGACACACGCGGCGTGGACCTGATCCAGAATTGCGAGGTCACCGGCTTTTCCATCGAGGGCGGCGTCATCAGGGGCGTGGAGACAAGCAGGGGTACGATAAAGGCGAAGAAGGTCGGCGTCGCCGTCGCCGGCTCGACATCGCGGGTGATGGAGAAGGCCGGGATGCGCCTTCCGATCGAGAGCCATGTGCTGCAGGCTTTCGTCACCGAGGGGCTCAAGCCG
>JAUIBM010000611.1 GCA_030428345.1 Alphaproteobacteria bacterium
CCCCGGACAGGATGTCGCCGACATGCCAGGACGCCACCGGCGTGAGCATGGGCTGGCCGGGCAAGGGTCCGCCAATGCGCGTCACGCCATCGCCAAGGGCAATGGGCGAGCCGGCGGGCGACGCCAGATTGGCGTAGAGCTGCACCAGATCGACAAGGCTGAGCCCGGCACCGCCCAGTCCCAGGGAAAGGCCGGGAATCTCTCCCTTCGGGAAAGTCGGGCTTACCCCCGCGCGCCGCATCCGGGAAATCAGCCGGGCCGGACCGAGCGCGTCCAGCAGGCGGATCGCCGGCACGTTCAGCGACATCTGCAGCGCCTGGCGCACGGAGACGTCGCCCTGATAGGTCATGTCGAAATTGGTCGGCCGATAACCGTGGAAATCAGCCGGGCGATCGGAGATCAGCGTCTCGGGCTGCACCAGCCCCTCTTCCAGGGCCAATCCATAGATGAAGGGCTTCAGGGTGGACCCCGGCGAGCGCAGCGCCCGCGTCATGTCGATCCAGCCCTGGCGGCTCTCGTCCTGGAAATCCGGCGAGCCGACGGAGGCGAGGATGTCGCCGGTCTGCGCGTCCGCAGCGACGATCGCGACGGAAACCAGGGGCCCGTTGCGACGCGCCCCCTCAAGCGCCGCCTGCTCGAGCCGCGCCTGCAGGCCGGAATCCAGCTTTGTTGAAATCACCGTTGCGGAAGGGTTGCGGTCCAGCGCGGCGCGCGAAAGATGCGGCGCGAGCGCCGGCATCGGCCGGCGCGCATGCGGCGTGGCGATCCCGGCAAGCCGCTCCTGCTCGCTCGCCGCGATCAGGCCTGCATGCACCATGCGGGCGATGACGCGGGCGCGGGCCTGCGCCGCCGCAGCCGGGTGGCGATCGGGCCGACGCGCCTCCGGCGATTGCGGCAATGCCACCAGCAGGGCCGCTTCGGCCAGGCTTAGGCTTTCCGGTTCCTTGCCGAACCAGACGAGCGCGGCGGCGCGCAAGCCTTCAACATTGCCGCCATAGGGGGCGAGCGTCAGGTAGCGCGTCAGGATCTCGCGCTTGGAAAGCCGCCGCTCTATCTGCAGCGCCCGCAGGGTCTGGCGCAGCTTGGCCGCCATCGAGCGCTCCTGCCGGGGCTCGATCAGGCGCGCCAATTGCATGGTGATGGTGGACCCGCCGGAAACAATGCGGCCGTGGACAAGCATCTGCCCGGCGGCGCGCGCCACGGCGAAGACGTCGACGCCGCGATGGGCGTAGAACCGCTTGTCCTCATAGGCGATCAGCAGTCTGAGGAATTCCGGGTCGATGCGATCGAGATCGGCGGGCAGACGCCAGCGCCCCTGGGCGTTGGCGAAAATGCGCAACGGCTTGCCGTCGCGGTCGACCACCTCGACCGAAACCGCCGCCGGCAGATCGAGCGGCGGCGGATAGGCCTTGTCCAGGCGATCGAGCCCGTATCCGCCGCCAGCGATTGCCGCCAGCACCAGCGCCCCGGCAAGCGCCGACCGGCGCAGCCATCTGCGACGGGACGACTTGCCCGGCTTGCCCGACCCGGCGTCGCCGGACGACGCGCTCACTGCGCCGCCTTCACCTGCATGAAGCCGGTCGCGGTGCGCGCCGAGAGCTCGGGCCGATACATGTCTTCCACGCTGGCCGCCGGATGGGTGTAGGTTCCCGGCGTCACCGCCCGCACCACATAGGCGACGGAGAAGCTGCCATCCTCGCCCGCGCTGCGATCGACGGCGGCAACGAACCGGTCCGAGCGGAACTCGGTATGGGCGATCTCACGATCGCCCAACCAGGAGAACGCCTCCAGGCTGGCGCTGTTGACCAGGCGGGGGTTGTCGATCTCGAAGCCGCCTGGCAGCAGATCGGTAACCAGTATCCGCGACGCGCCTTCATTGTCCTCGCTCACCGACAGAACCACCACATAGCGCTGGTTCTGTTCGACTTCGGAAACCTGGACCGGCGTGCCGTCGAGCGCATAATATTCGCGCTCGATGGTGAAGCCCTCGCCGCCCGCGGGCAGCCCATCGCGCAACGCCATGTCGGCCACCTGCACGGAAATATCCCCGTCGATCGCCAGGGGCGCGAACTGCTTCGCCAGGGCGGCGGAGAAGTTTGCCTCGAAGTCACTGACATCGACACTGCGCGCGCCGCGCAACGCCACCTCGCCGCTCACGGTTTGCGGCCCCCATGCACTGGCCACCGTCAGGCGCGGACGCAATACCAGGAGTGACAACGGATCCAGCGACCACTCGACGCTGCCCAGGTGA
>JAUIBM010000612.1 GCA_030428345.1 Alphaproteobacteria bacterium
ATCAGTATTCCAAGCTCACCGAGCTCGCCGGCATCCTGAAGGGCAGCAAGTTTTCCGGCTTCCGCTTTGCCTTTCTCGGCCATTCCGACGCCAAGGGCGATGATTTCTACAACCGTGACCTTTCGCGCCGCCGGGCCCGTTCGGTCTCGCAATTCATGGCGTCCGTTTCGGGAATTCCCAGCTCGCGCTTCGTCGCCACCGGGCTAGGCGCCAGCCAGTTGAAGACGCCGGGCGATCCGTTCGGGGCGGCGAACCGCCGGGTGCAATTGCTGCTGATTCCGGTGAAGTGACGATGCGCGGCATCCAGGATTCCTGCGCGCGGGCGCGCGGTTGGCGCGCCACTCTTGTGCTTTGCCTCGCGCTTGCCTTCGCGGCCTTGCCGGGCTGGCTTTCGCAGGCGGGCGCCGAGAGCCGCTTCGCGCTCGTCATCGGCAATGGCGACTATCTCAAAGCCGGCGATCTGCCCAACGCCAGGAACGACGCCGACCTGGTCGCCGCGGCGTTCAAGGCGGTCGGGTTCGAGACCGAACTGCTCAAGGATCTGGACGAGGACGCCATGGGCGCGGCCGTCGACCGGCTGGCCGAGCGCGCCGGCAAGCTCGACGTCGTCGCGGTCTACTATGCCGGCCACGGCATGCAGAAGGACGGGCAGAACTTCCTCATTCCGGTCGACGCCGAATTGCGCAGCATCAGCTCGGTCGAGCGCGAGACCATTGGCCTGCAATCGATCGTCGACGTGCTGGAGCGCGTACCGATCAGCCTGCTGTTCCTTGACGCCTGCCGCAACAATCCCTTCGCCGAGCAATTGGCCGACTCGGCCGTCTCGCAGGGGCGTTCGGCCGCCGTCAGCCGCGGCCTCGCAGTGGTGCGTCCGGTCGGCGACATGCTCATCACCTTCGCCACGCTGCCCAACACGGTCGCCTCCGACGGCTCGAGCGGCAATTCGCCCTTCGCGCGCGCCCTTTCCAAGGAAATGAAGACCCCGGACACGGAAGTTTCCGTCCTGATGAAGCGCGTCACCAGCGACGTGCTCAAGGAGACGAATGGCGAGCAGCGCCCGCAGCAATTGTCGCAGATGCAGCGGGAATTCTATTTCGTGCGCGGCGCCGGTGGAGCGGCTCCGGTGCGCGACGAGGTCCGCTCGGTGCTTTCGGTCTATCCCGACCGTGTGAAGAACGGCGAGGAGGTCGCGCTGGTCGCCGACGTTCCCAATTCCTGCCAGCCTTCCTTTTTCGACCTGTCTGCCGGCGGCAAGGTGACGCCGATCCCGCAGAAATTCTTCAAGCAGGTCGTGCTGGGCAATGGCCAGACCCGTTTCGAGATATCGCCGGGTTCGCGCTACGGCCTGGTTGTCCAGGAGCAGGACGAGCGCGGCAAGCACACCCTCGGCTTCTTCTGCGAGCCGGCGGGCCTGGATCGTGACGGCAAGATCGCCCTGCTGAAGGCACTGGCCCAGCGCTTCGGCTCGGACGAGCTTCAGGGTCAATTGGCGCTCGGCGAGCAGAAGGTGCAATTCCATTTTCAGCGCTACGCGATCCAGTGAGAAGCCGGCGCGAAAGATTTCATCAACAAAGGGTGGGGACATGGGCGGGCGACGCATGAGGTTTGTTCAACTGGCGGCGTTGGCGCTTGCCATGCTTGCAATCGGTGGCGAGGTGCGAGCGGCTGAGGTCGAGCTTCGGCCGGACCTGATCGGTCGCGTCACCGGTCTTGCGCCGGTCTATCCGGTCCAGTCCGCTTCCGCCGTAACCGGCGCGCCGTCTCCGATGGCGGAAGCCGAGGCCGATTCCGCGCGCTTTGTCAGCCGCAGCGCGGCCGGCGGAGGCCAGCCTCCCGCGGTGCTTCTGGTTTCGGGCATCATCGAGAAGGGCGACTCGGCAAAGCTGGAGAAGGCGCTCCAGATCCCCAATCTGGTCTATATCGTCTTCGACAGTCCCGGAGGCAGCTTCTCCGAGGGGTTCGCCCTCGGCGAGAAGATCAGCTTCAATCTCGGCAGTTCCGATCCCAATGTCGCCGGCGTCTATGTGCTCTCGGGCATGCGCTGTCTTTCGGCCTGCGCGGTGGCGTTTTCGCTGGCCCAGGAAAGCCGGTTCGTGGAAAGCGGTGCGCAGCTCGGCTTTCACATGCCCTTCTTTACCGGAGAAAAGGCGGAGCAGCAGGGCGCGGCCGCCGAACTGCTCAACCTCGCCTATGACATTACCGGCGCGTTCAACAAGCTGCTGGAAAGCGGCATCAATCCGCCAAAGC
>JAUIBM010000613.1 GCA_030428345.1 Alphaproteobacteria bacterium
ATTTCTCCGACGAGCCCGTGCCGCGCGAGGTGATCGAACAGGCGATCCTCGCCGCCGGCACCGCGCCCAATGGCGCCAACCACCAGCCCTGGCACTTTGCCGTCGTGTCGGATCCGGCGCGCAAGCGGGAAATCCGCCTGGCCGCCGAGCAGGAAGAGCGCGAATTCTATGCCGGAAAGGCCGGCCAGGAATGGCTTGAGGCGCTGAAGCCGCTCGGGACCGATCCCGAAAAGCCTTTCCTGGAAGTCGCGCCCTGGCTGATCGTCGTCTTCGGCGAGCGCTGCCGCACGGGCGCCGATGGCGAGCGCCGCAAGAACTATTACGTACCGGAATCGGTGTCGATCGCGGTCGGGTTCCTGCTCGCCGGCCTGCACCGGGCGGGCCTCGTCACCCTGACCCACACGCCCAGCCCCATGGGGTTCCTTGGCCGCATTTGCGGGCGTCCGGCGACCGACAAGCCGTATTTCGTCATCGTCGCGGGCTATCCGGCGCCGGGCGCGACCATTCCGCTACATGCGACCCGCAAGAAGCCGCTGGAGGAGATCGCCACCTTCCTGTGACCGGGCCTGTGACCGGACCTGTGACCGGGCGCGCCGCATCGCCGCGCGCTTCGGAGAAACTCGGTCTTGCCAAATTCGCCCGGCGCGACGATGTTTCCGGCGCAAGAAGGATCGGGGACTGCGATGATCGGGAAGCACTTTATCGGCGGCACATGGTGCGATTCCAGGGGGTCGGGGACCATCCCGGTCCGAAGCCCGGACGACGGAGCGGTGTTCGCCGAACTGGCGCGTGGCGGCGCGGATGATATCGACGCGGCGGTAGCGGCGGCGCGGACCGCGTTCGAAGGCGAATGGGGCCGCACCCCGGCCGTGGAGCGCGGACGCATCCTTGCGCGCACGGCCAGGCTGATCGAGGCCAATGCCGAGGAACTGGCGGGCATCGAGGCGCGCGATTGCGGCAAGCCGATGAAGCAGGCGAGGGCGGACATTACCGCCGTCGCGCGGTATTTCGAGTTCTATGGCGGGGCGGCCGACAAGTTCCACGGCGAGCAGATACCCTATCTGGAAGGCTATACCGTGATGGTGAAGCGCGATCCGCGCGGCGTCACCGGGCACATCATCCCGTGGAACTACCCGGCCCAGATGTTCGGGCGCACCATTGGCGGATCGCTGGCGGCGGGCAATGCCTGCGTGCTCAAGCCGGCGGAGGAAGCCTGCCTCAGCGTGCTTCGCCTGACCGAGTTGCTGCAGGAGGCCGGATTGCCGGCCGGCGCGCTCAACGTCGTGACCGGCTATGGCGAGGAGGCGGGCGCCGCTCTGGCGAACCATCCCGGCATCGACTTCATCTCGTTCACGGGATCGCCCGAGGTCGGGACGCTGGTCCAGCAGGCAAGCGCCGCGCACCATCGCGGCTGCACGCTCGAACTGGGCGGAAAGTCGCCGCAGATCGTGTTCGAGGACGCCGATTTCGCCAAGGCGCTTCCCTACATCACCAACGCCATCGTGCAGAATGCCGGCCAGACCTGCTCGGCCGGCAGCCGCCTGCTGGTGCAGCGCGCCGTTCTCGATCGCTTCGTCCCGCTGCTGCAGGAGCGTTTCGCGGCGCTGCGCGTCGGCGCGTCGGGCGACGATCTGGAATGCGGGCCGCTGATCTCGAAGACGCAGCTCGAGCGGGTCCGCTCCTATGTCGAGCGCGCCGAGAGCGACGGATTGAAACTGCTGGCGGAAGCGACGATCGCCGATGGCGCCTCGCCAGGCGGCTATTATTGCGCGCCGCGCCTGTATGGACCGGTGCCGGCCGACAATGTGCTGGCGCGCGAGGAGGTCTTCGGACCGATCCTCAGCCTCATTCCGTTCGAGGACGAGCTTGACGCGATCCGGCTGGCGAATGGCGGCGATTTCGGTCTCGTCGCGGGCGTGTGGACCGAGAATGGCGCCAGGCAGATGCGGGTCGCCAATGCGATGCGCTGCGGCCAGGTCTTCGTCAACGGCTATGGCGCGGGCGCGGGGATCGAATTGCCGTTCGGCGGCGTCGGGCGGTCCGGCCATGGACGCGAGAAGGGCATGGAGGCGCTGCGCGAGTTCACCATGGCCAAGACCATCGTCTTCAACCACGGCTAGATCAATTTGCCACCAGGTGCGATCACCTAAAGGCCGAAAAATTGATCGATTCCCGGGTGCTGGAGGATCTTGTCTGCGTTCTTCCGAACGCAGGACGCTCCGGGCGCGACGGGGCCCATTGCCGG
>JAUIBM010000037.1 GCA_030428345.1 Alphaproteobacteria bacterium
GTCGCACAACATGTTCGATGCCGCGGGGTGCCTCGGCATCTGCGACAAGATCGTGCCCGGCCTCGTGATGGGCGCGCTGAGCTTCGGCCATCTGCCGGCCGTGTTCGTGCCGGCCGGACCGATGCCGAGCGGCCTGCCCAATGACGAGAAGGCGCGCATCCGCCAGCTCTATGCCGAAGGCAAGGTCGGCCGCGACGAATTGCTGAAATCGGAATCCGCCTCTTATCACTCGCCCGGAACCTGCACCTTCTACGGCACGGCCAATTCCAACCAGATGCTGATGGAGATGATGGGCCTGCACCTTCCCGGTGCGTCCTTCGTCAATCCCTACACGCCGCTGCGCGACGCGCTGACGCGTGAGGCCGCGAGGCGGGCGCTGGCGATCACCGCGCTCGGCAACGAATTCACGCCGGTCGGCCGGGTGATCGACGAGAAGGCCGTGGTCAATGGCGTGGTCGGTCTGCATGCGACCGGCGGCTCGACCAACCACACCATGCATCTCGTCGCCATGGCGAAATGCGCGGGCATCCACCTGACCTGGAAGGACATCGCCGATCTATCCGACGCCGTGCCGCTGCTGGCGCGCGTCTATCCGAACGGCATGGCCGATGTGAACCATTTCCACGCGGCCGGCGGCATGGGCTATCTCATCGGGCAGTTGCTGGACGGCGGGCTGGCGCATGAGGACGTGCATACCGTGATGGGACGCGGCCTTTCGAACTACCGCCAGGAACCCAAGCTCGACGGCAAGGGCGGCATCGTCTGGGAAAAGGCCGCGAGCCAATCGGGCAATGACAAGATCCTGGCGACCGCCGCCAAGCCCTTCGCCGCGACGGGCGGGCTGAAAATGCTGAACGGCAATCTGGGGCGCGCCGTCGCCAAGATCTCGGCCGTTAAGGAGGAGCGCCACGTGATCGAGGCGCCGGCGCTCGTCTTCCACGACCAGGACGAGATCAACGCGGCGTTCAAGGCCGGCAAGCTCGACCGCGATTTCGTGGCGGTTCTTCGCTTCCAGGGCCCCAAGGCCAATGGCATGCCGGAACTGCACAAGATGGTGCAGCCGCTCGGCGTGCTGCAGGATCGCGGCTACAAGGTCGCTCTCGTCACCGACGGGCGCATGTCGGGCGCGTCCGGCAAGGTTCCATCCGCCATCCATGTCACGCCGGAGGCGCTGGACGGCGGCGTCATCGCCCTCGTGCAGGACGGCGACACCATCCGCCTCGACGCAAGGTCCGGGACGATCGACGTGCTGGTGAGCGACGCCGAACTGGCGGCGCGCAGCCCGGCCAGTCCCGATCTCAGCCACAACGAATATGGCATGGGGCGCGAACTGTTCGCCAATTTCCGGCGCATGGTCGGCGGCCCGGCGGACGGGGCGGCGGTGGCCGTCTGAGCGCACGGGACTCGAAATGGTCGGGCGCGCGCCCTAATTTGGTGCGATGACCCAGTTATCGCGCCTGCTATTCGCCCTCGTCCTGTTCACTCCCCTGCACGCTTGGGCGTTCGAGCTTCCCGCCTGGCAAACGCAGCTGCAGGCCGATCATCCCATGACCGGCAAGGTCCTGCGCGACGACGGCTCGGCGGCGACAACCGACGACATGATCGCGGCCGCGCGCGAAGGCGATTTCGTGCTGCTGGGCGAAGTCCACGACAATCGCGACCATCACGCGATGCAGGCCGCCTTGCTGCAGGCCATGGTGGACGCCGGCCGCAGGCCGGCCGTGGTGTTCGAGATGCTGCCGCGCGGCCTGCAACAGGCCGTCAACGACTACATCTCGACATCGACCGACGCCGCCGGGTTCGGCAAGGCGACGCAGTGGAAGGAGCGCGGCTGGCCGGACTGGTCGATGTACCAGCCGATCCTGCAGATCGCGCTCGACAACCGCCTGCCGGTGATCGCCGGCGATCTCGACCGCGCCAGCGTCAAGGCGATTTCTCGCGAAGGACCCGACGCGCTGACGCCGCAGGAGGTGAAGCTGTTCGGGCTCGACCGGGCGCTGTCGCAGGCGCAGGACGACGGGATGCGCCAGGCGATCGGCAAGGGCCATTGCGATCTGATGCCGCTGGCCTCGCTCGATCCGATGATCGGCGTGCAGCGCGCCCGCGACGGGAGCCTTGCCGACGCGATGCTCTCGGCAAGGCAGGCGGGCGCCGATGGCGCGGTGCTGATCGCAGGCGGCGGGCATGTGCGCAAGGACTACGCCGTGCCCACCATCCTGGCCGCGCGCGCGCCGGACGCAAGAATCGTTGTGATTTCCATGCAGGAGGCCCAGGAGGGGTCGACCGGGGCGGGCGACTACGCGCAGTCCGATGTCGAGGATTTCGTCGTGATCACGCCGGCCGCCGAGCGCGAGGACCAGTGCGAAGCGCTGCGCAAGCGCTTCGGCAAGAAGGCCGGCAACTGACCCGGGCTCGCCCCGACGGGGCTATTTAGCCGGCAAAAGCTTGAGGAGCCTTCCGCCGGCTTCGTCCTCCAGCAGCCAGACCGCACCCTCGGGACCCTGCTCGACTTCGCGAATGCGCCTGCCCATCGGAATGCGCTCAACCTCCTTTGCACGGGCGCCGGCAGCGGCGGCGGGATCGAGCGAGACCCGCACCAGACCCCGGCTCACCAGGCCGCCGATCAGCGCGTCGCCGCGCCACTCAGGGAAGGCCTCGCCCGAATAGACCACAAGACCGGCGGGGGCGATGACCGGATTCCAGAACGCTTCGGGCGGCGCGAATTCGGGCCGGGTCGGGTGATCGGGGATCGGCTCGCCGTTATAGTGATCGCCATTGGAGACGAGCGGCCAGCCATAATTGAGGCCGGCGGAAATCAGGTTGATCTCATCGCCGCCGCGCGGCCCCATCTCGTGTTCCCACAGATTGCCCCGGGCGTCGAAAGCCAGCCCCAGAATGTTGCGGTGGCCGATGCTCCAGAAGCTCCGGGCAAGCTCGCCCTGGTCCTGGAAGGGATTGTCGGGCGGGGTCGATCCGTCATCGTTGAGCCGGACGATCTTGCCGAGATTGACCGTCATGTCCTGCGAGGGCGTGAATTTCTGGCGCTCGCCCGAGGCGATGAACAGCATTCCGTCGGGGCTGAAGGCGATGCGGTGGCTGTAATGGCCGGCGCCCGTCACCTTGGGCTGCTGACGCCAGATCACCTGCAGGTCCTGCAATCTGGCCCTGCCGCCGTCGCGGGCGAGCACCGCCCTGGCGACGGCCGCGCCGCGCGTTCCGCCCTTCCCGGCCTCGGCGTAGGAAAGGTAGATCAGGGAATTGGTCGCGAAATCGGGGTGAGGGACCACATCGCCCAGCCCGCCCTGGCCGCGATAGTCGACTTCCGGCACGCCCGAGACTGCAATCTTCGATCGCTTCGCCGGGTCGACAATCAGCAGGCGACCGGGTTTCTCGGTCACCAGCAACTCGCCCGAAGGCAGGAAGGCCATCGCCCAGGGCTCGTCGAAGCGGGAGATCTGGATCGCCTCGATACGCGAGCCGGCGGAGCCCTCGACCTCGAACGCCTGCGCGGCTCCAGCGGGCCCGATCAAGGTTGCGGAAAGGAGGATGGCAAAGGGAATGCGCACGGAAAAGCTCCTCGGAAAGGTGAGTTCAGCAACCTGAAGTTAGTGCGAAGCGCGGGGGTTTCACTCAAGTTCGCGTGAACGGCGCACCTTCTCGGACTGCGGCAAGGCGCGCGGCGCGATCGGCGACCAGGGTGCGAATGGTCCCGCCGATCGCGGAATAGTGCGCCGCCCGCGGAGCGGTCCGGCGCCAGGCGAGCGCCACCGTGCGAAAGGGTTCGGGCTCGCCGAAGCGGCTGAGGCGTACGCGCGTACGGCTGATTTCCGTCTCCAGGGACAATTCGGGCGCGAGGGTGATGCCGAGGCCGTTGGCCACCATCTGGATCAGCGTGGTGATGTTCGAGGTGCCATAGATCTCGCCGAAGCGGATGCCGGCGGCGTCGCAATGGCGCAGCGCCTGGTCGCGCAGGCAATGGCCCTCCTCCAGCAACAGCAACTGCTCGGAGGCAATGTATTCGGGCAGCGCGGAGGCGGGCGGCGGCGGGCGATCCATCGGCGTCACCAGAAAGAACCGGTCGTCGAACAGGGGTTCGGCGGCGATATCGACGCCCGCAAGCGGCAAGGCGGCGATTACGAGGTCGAGCCTGCCCTGCTGCAACTCCTCGAGCAGTTTCTGCGTTCGCGTCTCGCGGATATTGAGCTTGACGGCCGGATAGTCGCGCGCGAGCGCCGGCAGGAGATCGGGCAGCAGATAGGGTCCGATCGTCGGGATGACGCCAAGGCGAAGCGAGCCGGAAAGCCCGTCCTGCCCGTTTGCAAAGCCGGCTATGCCCTCAACCTCGCCAAGCACCGAGCGCACCCGCTCGCGGATCGCCTCGCCTTCCGGCGTCAGCACCACGCCGTCGCGCCGGCGCTCGACCAGGGTGACGCCGAGCTCGCGCTCCATCTCCTGGATCTGCATCGAAAGCGCCGGCTGGGTGACCGCGCATTCCTCCGCCGCCCGGCCGAAATGCCCGGCGCGGGCGAGCGCGTCGAAATAGCGGAACTGGCGCAGCGTGAGCATGTGCGGGCATCCGGAAACGATCGGAGGCCGATCAGATATTCTGATCGACTTGATAAGGCAATACGATTGGAATTGATCAAAACTAAGGCGTATGGTCCGCGCAATTCCGCCCGAATGCGCGCGGAAAATCCAAGAAAACACGGGACACGATCGGAGACCGAAATGACGGCATCAAGCGAAGAGAGCACCGGCAAATGCCCGGTGATCCACGGCAAGACCCAGAAGGCGAACGATGACTGGTGGCCGAGCCAGCTGAATGTGCAGATCCTGCACCAGCACTCCCGCCTGTCCGACCCCATGGGCGAAGACTTCGACTATGCCGAGGCGTTCAAGTCGCTCGACATCGAGGCGCTGAAGGCGGACCTCACCGCGCTGATGACCGATTCGCAGGATTGGTGGCCGGCCGATTTCGGCCACTACGGTCCGCTCTTCGTGCGCATGGCCTGGCACAGCGCCGGGACCTACCGCATTGGCGACGGCCGCGGCGGGGCAGGCGCCGGCCAGCAGCGTTTCGCGCCGCTCAACAGCTGGCCCGACAACGTCAATCTCGACAAGGCCCGTCGCCTGCTGTGGCCGATCAAGCAGAAATACGGCAACAAGATTTCCTGGGCCGACCTGATGATCCTGACCGGAAACGTCGCGCTGGAATCGATGGGCTTCAAGACCTTCGGCTTTGCCGGCGGGCGCGCCGATGTGTGGGAGCCGGAGCAGGACATCTATTGGGGGCCGGAAGGCGAATGGCTGGCCGACGAGCGCTATAGCGGCGATCGCGATCTGGAAAACCCGCTCGCCGCCGTGCAGATGGGCCTCATCTACGTCAATCCGGAAGGGCCGAACGGCAATCCGGACCCGCTGGCGGCCGCCCGCGACATCCGCGAGACCTTCGCGCGCATGGCGATGAATGACGAGGAAACGGTGGCGCTGATCGCCGGCGGCCACACCTTCGGCAAGACGCATGGCGCGGGCGACGCCGCGCTGGTCGGGGCCGAACCGGAAGCGGCCGGCATCGAACTGCAGGGCCTGGGCTGGCAGAACGCCTTCGGCACCGGCATTGGCTCGGACACCATCGGCAGCGGCCTGGAGGTCGTGTGGACCACGACGCCCACCCGATGGAGCAACAATTTCTTCGACAATCTGTTCGGCTTCGAGTGGGAACTGACCAAGAGCCCGGCGGGCGCCAATCAGTGGACGCCGAAGGACGGCGCCGGCGCGGGCACGGTTCCCGATGCGCACGACCCGTCCAAGCGTCACGCTCCGTCCATGCTGACGAACGACCTGGCCCTGCGTTTCGACCCGATATACGAGCCGATCTCGCGCCATTTCCACCAGAACCCGGACAAGTTCGCAGACGCCTTCGCGCGGGCCTGGTACAAGCTGACCCATCGCGACATGGGCCCGATCGCGCGCTATCTGGGGCCGCTCGTTCCCAAGGAGGAACTGCCCTGGCAGGATCCGATCCCCGCTGTCGATCATGAACTGGTCAGCCAGCAGGACATTGCCGAACTGAAGGCGAAGATCCTCGATTCGGGCCTGACGATTTCGGAACTGGTGACCACGGCATGGGCCTCGGCCTCCACCTTCCGCGGATCGGACATGCGCGGCGGCGCAAATGGGGCGCGGATCCGCCTCGCCCCGCAGAAGGACTGGCAGGTCAATCAGCCGGCCCAGCTCGCGGTCGTTCTCGACAAGCTGGAATCCATCCGCTCGGCCTTCAATGCCGCGCAGACGGGCGGCAAGAAGATCTCGCTCGCCGATCTGATCGTGCTGGGCGGCAGCGCCGGGATCGAGAAGGCCGCAAAGGCGGCCGGCCACGAGATCGAGGCGCCGTTCACGCCGGGCCGCATGGACGCCTCGCAGGAGCAGACGGATGTCGAATCCTTCGAGCCGCTCGAGCCCAAGGCGGACGGCTTCCGCAATTATTCGAGCGGCAAGCAGCGCCTTTCCGCTGAGGAAAACCTGGTCGACCGCGCGCAATTGCTGCGGCTGACCGCGCCGGAAATGACCGTCCTGGTGGGTGGGCTGCGCGTCCTCAATGTCGGCCAACCGGCGCATGGCGTGCTGACCAGCCGGCCGGGCGTCCTGACGAATGATTTCTTCGTCAACCTGCTCGACATGGGCACGAAGTGGCGGGCCTCCGACGGCACCGAACAGGTGTTCGAGGGCCGCGACCGCAAGACCAATGAGGTCAAGTGGACCGGCACCCGCGTCGACCTCATCTTCGGTTCGCATTCGCAATTGCGCGCGCTGGCCGAGGTCTATGGCTCGTCGGACGCCAAGCAGAAGTTCGTCAAGGACTTCGTCGCCGCCTGGACCAAGGTGATGAACGCGGACCGGTTCGACATCGTCCGGGCCTGACGAGCCGAAATACGAAACGAAAGGGGCCGGCGCATCGCGTCGGCCCCTTTTTGCTGGCTTCACAATTTGCCGGTTTCACAACTTGTCCGGCAACCCTCTTCGCCTTGCGGCGGATAACAGTCAGGCGTCGAATTTCCGCATTGCCGCATCGCTCACCGGCGTGAAGAAGTTGACCAGATTGCCGTCGGGGTCGCGGAACAGAAGCGAGCGGTTGCCCCAGGGCATCGTCGTCGGCTCCTGGACGAGTGAGCCGCCAATCGCCTCCGCCAGCCTCCCATATTCCGCATCCACGTCGCCCACGCGAAATTCAAGGATCGCGGTGTGGTTTTCGCCCGGCCGGGCGATGTCGCCGCCGAACAATTGCAACGTGCGCACGCCTGCGATCGCCAGCGTGCCGGCGGTCGTTTTCAGTTCCCCGAAATCTTCCGTGTACATTGTCACCGCGACGCCGGTGACCTGCTCGTAGAAACGTACCAGGCGCTTGACGTCGCCGGTGATGATGCGGATCGAGACGAAGTTCATTCCAGTCCCCTGCTGCGTTGATCCCGCAAAGCGGGCGTGACGCCTTGATAGCCCGGGGCTACTGACAACGTGGTGTCAGCATGCTCGCGGCTCCTTGGCGGCAGGGGGGAAATGCAAAGGCCCGGGCGTCTTTGTCAGGTCATCGGGCCCGCGGAACTCCGCCTGGGCGGACGCGCCAATCAATACGGGTTGCTGGCCTCGAGCACTTCCTGGCCCATCAGCACGCAGGAGCCCGGTATCTGGGCGTAGATGAAGCGCAGGCGGTAGTCGGCCTTGTAGATGCGGGCCCAGACTTCCAGCACGTCGAACTCTCCCCTGCCCTTCAGCGAGCGTATCGGGGCGAGGACTTTGGCCTCCTCGTCGAGATAAATTTCGGCTTGCGGGTCCTCGACATGGAATTTGAGCAGGGGCATGGCGCGGGCGAGGGCGTCGTCGCCGCACGGATGCGCGAAAGCAGGGGCCGCGCCGAACAGGAAAAGGGTCGCCGCGACCAGTGCCTTCATCGGTTCTCTCCCGCCTTTCAGGCCGCGACCGCGGCGCGTCCGATCCCGCCATGCAGATCGAGGCAGCGCTCGAACCAGAGCGCAACCGGATCGTCGTCGGCCAGGAGTTTCAGCGGGCTGATCACCCGCGCCCATTGCAGCGAACCGAACACGATATAGTCGCAGAACAGCGGCTGCTGCCCACCGATGAAAGGTTGATGGCCCAGCATCATGCGCAGCGGCTGCAGCGCCGAACGGAATGTGTCGACCCGCCCTTCCCTGCCGGCTTGCGCCTCTTCCAGGGTCCGGCCGAGCCGCTTCTCGCGGGTCTGTCGGAAATAGGCCTGGTCGGCGTCGCCGAGCTGGTCATGGATGTCCTTGACGATGAGGCCCATCATCACCGGCCCGAGCGTCGACTGCACCCAGCTTTCCACGAAACGAGCCGCCGCCTTGCCGCCTTCACCGGCAAAGAGGGTCGGCCCGTCGGGATAGGCATCCTCCAGATAGAGCGCGATGTCGAAGGAATCGCGGCGCAGCTTGCCGCCGTCGTCGATCACGGGAACGGTCGGCGAAAAGCCCCCGCCGATCTTCGGAATCTCGGTGAAGGGCGTCGCGCGGGTTTCGAAGTCGAGACCCTTGTGTGCGAGCGACATGCGTACCTTCCAGCAATGCGGGCTGAAGCGACGCTCGGCGTCCCGGCCGCACAGGTCATAAAGAACAATGCTCATTTGTTCCGTCTCCAAGGGTAACAAAGGCCGCGCGATACGGCCTAAAGAACAGGCGGCTGCGCCCCGGCGGCGCGGCATGCGCCGGCGAGGGTGTTGGCCATCAGCATGGCGATGGTCATGGGGCCGACGCCGCCGGGCACGGGCGTGATCGAGCCGGCGACCTCCACGCAGGCGTCGAAATCAACGTCGCCCACGAGGCGGGTTGCGCCCTCGCCCTTTTCCGGCGCGGGAATGCGGTTGATCCCGACATCGATGACGCAGGCCCCCGGCTTGACGAAATCCGCCGTCACCATGCGCGGGCGGCCGACCGCGGCCACGAGAATGTCGGCGGTGCGCGCCAGCGCCGGCAGGTCCCTGGTTCGCGAATGGGCGATCGTGACGGTCGCGTTGGCGGCCAGCAGCAGATTGGCCATCGGCTTGCCGACAATGTTGGAGCGGCCGATAACGACCGCATTGAGACCCGACAGATCGCGCTTGCCGAGCGCGCGCTCGATCAGCAGCATCGAACCGGCCGGCGTGCAGGGCACGAAGGCGCTGTCCAGTTCGCCCGTGCCCAGCTTGCCGACATTGATGAAATGGAAGCCGTCGACGTCCTTTTCGGGCGCGATCGCCTGGATCACCTTGCCTTCGTCGATATGGCCGGGCAGCGGCAATTGCACCAGGATGCCATGGATCGAGGCGTCCGCGTTGAGCGTGCCGACAAGCGCCAGCAAATCCGTATCGGATGTCGAAGCGTCGAGGCGATGCGTCACCGATTTGAAGCCGCACTCCTCCGCCATGCGGCCCTTGGAGCGCACATAGACCTGGCTGGCCGGATCCTCGCCGACGATCACCACGGCGATGCCGGGAGTGACGCCGGTCTTGGCGGCCAGGTCGGCCGTGGCCGCCTTGACCTTTTCGATCACCTCGGCGGCAACCGCCTTGCCTTCAATTCGCGTCGCAGTCATGCGCCCCTCCATGTTCGATACAGCCCGACCCTGGCACGCTTCCCTACCGCGATTGGCGCGGGGGCGGAAACCCAAAAGCGGCGCGAACGCGCCCGACAGCGCCGCGGCTCACGGCCGCAGCACCGGCAGAAGCGCGGCGAACAGCGCGAAAAGCACCAGGATCGCCAGGAGCAGCAGCCGCAGGTTCCGGCGCATCGCCACGACCTCGGCGTCACCCCCGCCCTTCGACCCGAAGGCAGAGGCGAAAATGTTGGTATAACGCGGCAGGCCGGTCCGGTTCGGCGGGCCGGCCCGCCTCTCGATGGCGTAGCTCATCCGGATCGCCGCGATGAAGAGCGCGAGCACGACAAGCGCCCAGATGCCGGAGAGGATCGGAAACAGAACCATGGCGCGCACCCGTCACGGCCTGCCCGGACGCCGGGCGTCCGGGCAGGAATGAGAGAGCGGGCAATCCCGCAGCCGGTCAGGCATGGGTCACCTCCTGCTCGATCGCGCCGAAAATGGTGTGGCGGCCGGCATCGGTCATTTCGATGCGCACGACATCGCCGAACGCCAGGAACGGCGTCACAGGCCGGCCATTGGCGATGGCTTCGACCGTGCGCTGCTCCAGGACGCAGGAATATCCCTTGCCGCCTTCGCCGACCGGCTTTCCGGGTCCGCCATCCGGCCCGCGGTTCGAGACGGTGCCCGAGCCGATAATCGCCCCGGCGCCGAGCGGGCGGGTCTTGGCCGCATGCGCGATCAACTGGCCGAAATCGAAGATCATGTCGGTTCCCGCATCGGCCTGGCCGAAAAGCTTGCCGTTGAGGCTGACCTGCAAGGGCAGCGAAAGCCGGCCGCCGTCCCATGCTTCGTCCAGTTCGTCCGGCGTCACCGCCACGGGCGAGAAGGCCGTCGGTCCCTTGGACTGGCAGAAGCCGAAGCCCTTGTCGAGTTCGGCCGGAATGAGCCGGCGAAACGAGATGTCGTTGGCCAGCATGATGAGGCGAATGCACGCGCCGGCTTCCTGCGGACTTGCGCCCATCGGCACGTCGGAGGTGATCACCGCGATCTCGCCCTCCATGTCGACGCCCCAGGCCTCGCTGGCGGCGAGGATCGGATCGCGGGCGCCGAGCATGGCGTCGGCCGCGCCCAGATACATCAGCGGATCGGTGAGAAGGCTTTCGGGCAATTGCTCGCCGCGCACCCGGCGCGCCAGTTCGACATGGTTGATGAAGGCCGAGCCGTCCGCCCACAGATGGGCGCGCGGGATCGGCGCCATCGCTTCATGCTCGTGGAAGCGCTCCGAGGGAACCGCGCCGAGATTGAGACTCTGCGACAGCGCCTCCAGATGCGGCGCGATGCGGTCCCAGTCGTCGAGGGCCGCCTGAAGCGTCGGGACAAGGAAGGAAGCGTCGGTGTAGTGGGTCAGGTCGCGCGAGACGACTACCAGCCGCCCGTCGCGGGCGCCATTCCTCAGCGTGGCAAGTTTCATACGGTCTCCCCCATTGAATTGCGCGATCCCTCGCATCCGGAACGGAGCGAATCGGCCCAATCCAGGCGCACGAGGCGCGGCGGCAACCTTCCGCCGTCGCGACCGGATCGTCAATCGGCGAGGCGGATATCCCTGCCGGAGACGATGCGGCGGGCGCCCGCCGCATCGTCTCCGGC
>JAUIBM010000038.1 GCA_030428345.1 Alphaproteobacteria bacterium
CGGCCGATCCGTATGGGAAGCCGTGCATGAGCGCGGCGAGCCGCTGGGGCTCACCCCCTACGGCACGGAGGCGATGCATGTGCTGCGCGCAGAGAAGGGCTTCATCATCGTTGGTCAGGACACCGACGGCACGGTGACGCCGGAGGACGCCGGGCTTGGCTGGGCCGTTGGCCGCAACAAGACCGATTTCGTGGGCATTCGCGGGCTGCGCCGCCCCGACCTGAAGGGCCCCGGCCGCCGCCAGCTCGTCGGACTGAAGACCAAGGACCCCAACACCGTGCTTGAGGAGGGCGCGCAGCTAGTCGCCGACCCCAACCAGCCGGTCCCGATGAAAATGATCGGCTTCGTCACCTCGGCTTATTGGTCGGCGAATTGCGGCCGATCCATCGCCCTGGCGCTCCTGGAGGATGGCCGCGAGCGCATCGGCGAGACCCTCTACGCGCCGATGGCCGACGGAACGATCGCGGTCGAAGTCGCAGGCACGGTGTTTTACGACGAGACCGGAGGTCGGGTGAATGGTTGAAGCCTGTCGCAATCAGCCGCTGGACGGACGCCTCGACGCGCGGCCCGGCCTGACGATGACCCCTGCCCCGGCCGCCGAAAGGCTCAGCCTTCGCGCCGCGGACGATGCCGTGGAGGCGCTTGGCGCGGCGCTCGGCATTGCGCTGCCGACCCGTCCCGGCGCGAGCGCGCGGGCAGATGGCCTCGCTGCCCTGCATTTGGGTCCGGACGAATGGCTGGTGATCGCCGACAGCGGCTCCGATCTCGCCGCCCGCCTGCCCGACGGCGCGCTGTACAGCGCGGTCGACGTCTCCCACCGCAACACTGCGCTGATTCTCGAAGGCGCGAAGGCGCAGGCGGTGCTCAATTCGGGCTGCCCGCGCGATCTCTCGATTGCCGCCTTCCCCATCGGCGCTTGCGCGCGGACCATACTGGCCAAGTGCGAAATCGTGTTGTTGCGCGAAGAAGAATCCCGGTTTCGCGTCGAGTGCTGGCGCTCCTTTTCAGATTACGTTTGGAAATATTGCCTCGATTCCGCTAAATCCGCCTGACACCGCCGCACGCGGACTTAGGAGGATGCATGATTCGCTCCAGACTGGTGCTTAATTTTCCGGGCTTCGAAAAGACCCCCGCCGAAAGCCAGTTGGACCGCATTCGCCATTGCGCCAACAAGACAGGCGAAATCTGGAAATTCACCTACGAGCGCAAGACGCTCGAAGCGCCGGAAGGCGCGCGCCACATGGTGAGCGAGAGCCTCGCCGCCGGGCCGAACTGGCAGGTGGCCACACGGATCGTGCAGTTCTCCTGGCACGACATCATCAATGTCTATGAGGGTGCGCCCCATCCCGGCGCCTTCCTGACCAACATGCCGAAATTCCTGGCCTTCCTCTTCGACGGGACATGGTTCCGCTATTTGCGGGCGAGCCAGCGGTATTTCTATTTCACGATTTTTCCGCTGCTGCTGCTCGCCCTGTTCGCGGCCGTCTCGATCGTGGCGCTGTGGCTGCTGACAAGCCTCTTCCTTGCCGGCGCGGTGAAATGGGCGGTCATCCTCGCCGGTTCCGCGCTGCTGGTGCTCGTGCTGGCCAAATGGCCGGGCGAGCGGCTCTATCTGCTGCTGACGATCAACGATTGGGGCTTTGCGCGCGACATGGTCAACCGCGCCAATCCGGCGATCGAGGCGCGCTACGGCGAATTCGCGAAGGTGCTGACGGATGAGATATCCGCGAGCGACCATGACGAGATCATCATCTCCGGCCATTCCTTCGGGTCGGTCTGGGCGGTCGCCGCCCTGTCGCTGGCGCTGCAGCAGACCCCGGACCTGCTAAAGGGCAGGCGCGTGACCTTTCTCGCCCAGGGATCCAGCCTGCTGAAGATCGCGCTCGCTCCCGGCGCGGACTGGATGCGCGCCCATGCCAGGCGCGTCATGGCCGAGCCCGACCTGTTCTGGCACGAGATCCAGACCAAGAACGACATCATTGCCTTCTACAAGGCCGATCCGTTCAAGGCGCTTGGCATTACCGGCTATGCCGCCAGGCTGCGCATCGACCGGCCCAACTACAAGAAGGCGATGTCGAAGAAGCGCTACCGCAAGATGCGCCGCTCGCACTACGAAACCCACCGCCAATACATCCTGTACCAGGATAACCGGGTGCCGTTCGACTACATGCTGCGGCTGTTCGGACCTTTGGCGAGCCGCGAACTGGGCCTCGACCCGTCGATGACCGCAAAGATTGATGAAACCGGCGCGCTCGTATAGACGCTTGACGCACACGCAGCAGCAGCGGACGGAACAATGCAATTCGATTGGGAACTGACCGGCAAGATCGTCTGGTGCCTGTGCCTCGTGGCCTGGGCCTTGATCCGCTGGGTGCCGAACCGACGCTCGCGCAAGGTCAAGATCGCGGCTACCTCGCGCACCTTGAGCGAGCGCTTTTCCATGACGGTCTCCTGGCTGGGCCTCGGCGGCGTTCCCGCCGTGTGGGTATTCACCGGCTTTCCGGCCGCCTTCGATCATGCGGCCAACCCGATCCTGGTGGTCCTCGGCCTCATAATCTTCGCGATCTCGCTGCGTCTGTTCCGCCTCACCCACAAGGCGCTGGGCGCGATGTGGTCGCACAGCCTCGACCTGCGCGAGAACCACAAGCTGGTGACCTCGGGCATCTACGAGAAGGTGCGCCATCCCATGTACTCTGCGTTCTGGCTGTGGGCGCTGGCCCAACCCTTCCTGCTGGCGAACTGGATCGCGGGCTTCTCCGGCATTGTCGGCTTCGGCATTCTCTACTTCCTGCGCGTCGGGCAGGAGGAAGCCATGATGGAGCAGCGATTCGGCGAGGACTATCGCGTCTACCGCACACGCACCAAACGGGTCGTTCCGGGCATTTATTGAGGCTTGCCGTGCCCGTTTTTCGGGCAGGTGCAGGGGCTTGGGCCGATCTGCTGCAGCGTTTTTGCAACACTTTCGCCGAAAGCGGCGGTGGGCATACGATCGCGCTTTACCCTGCGAATGGCTCCTGCAAACTATCATGTGGTTGCGCGTCATATCCTCGGCGCCGCGTCGGTTTTCAAAAATTCCAGGGCTTCTGACACATGATTCGCTCGCTCAAATCGCGCATTTTCCTGCCTCTGGCAGTTCTTTCCGCCGTCGCGCTCGCGTCCTGCTCCTCCACCGGCTCCTCGAGCAATGCAGGCGGCGTTCGCGCCGCCGATCCCGCCAAGACCGTCGCCAAGGTCGACACCAAGCAGAGCGTGGCGACCCGCACCGGCGAGGTCTATCTGATGCGCGGCCTGATGGACATCTTCTCGCGTGGCATGGACGTCATGGCCGCCAAGCTGAACCGCTCGGGCGTGTATGCGGTTTCCTATTCCTACACCGACTGGAAGGAAATGGCGGACAAGATCATCGCGCGCGACAAGGCGGGCAAGGTTTCCTATCCGCTGGTCATCATGGGCCATTCGCTCGGCGCCAATGACGCTGCCAAGATGGCGACCTATCTGGGAAGCAACGGCATCAAGATTTCCTACGTCGTCACCTTCGATCCGACCGTCCCGGGCTATTACGGCAAGAATGTCGGCCAGGTGGTGAATTACTACCTGCCCAATGGCGACAACAAGGTCTACAAGGCCTCCGACTTCAAGGGCAAGTTGCAGAACATCTCGTTGGCCGAGCGCAAGCCCGAGGTCACCCATACCACGATCGAGAAGGACCCATCCTTGCAGGGCCGGGTTATCGGCAATATCCTGAAGATGACACGAACCAGGAAGAGCTGATCCGGGTTTTTCGCCCTGCCGCCGTCTCCCAAGGCGGCGGAAGATCCGCTTCAGCGAGAATTACTCATGAAAAAGCCGGCGATCGCGATGCGGTCGCCGGCTTTTTCAATCTTGCGTCAGGTCAGCGGCGAAGCACATTCCAGAGCTGCTCCATCATCCGCTTGACGCCCATCTCGCTCGCCATGGCGGCGGCCTTCTGCTTCGCCGAAGTGGGCGAGCGATCCCAGTATTCGGCGAGCCTCAGCGCGTCTTCATAGGACAGTTCGGTGTCCTCCCAACTGCAGCCCACCCATCGCGCCGATGCGATGTCCCGATCGACCAGATGCTGCAAATTCTGCATGATCTTGTTGCCGATAACGGCCTTTGCCTGGAAGACGCTGTTGTTCCACACTGCGGCGACCTTCTTGGCGTCGCAATAGCCGTAAATGCTGTTGGCATATACATCGACCGCCTGATTTGCACGAGCCGGAGCCGAGGCAATTGACGCAATTGCCGCAGTTACCAGCAGCGCCAACTGGCGCTTGCCTTTGGTTTTCATGAACATTTCGACTCCAATAGCGTCATGGACGGGAAACAAAGTCTGTCACCTGCGGTAGCCAGTGCCAAGTGCAGCGGCGGATTATTGTCGACCAGGCAGTCGTTTTTGCTCAATTTTTCACTTGGCTGAGCCTTCTGCCGGTGCAACACAGCACCGATGGTCGATCTGAACTGGAAGTCAGGCTTTGAAATCGAGCTGCTCGCGCCGCGTGGAAAGAGCCGGCTCGATCTCGCCACGGCGATCGCCGAAAGCCATGGCGGCACGGTGCGCCGCTGCTTCTATCCGCAATCCGAACCGAGCCTTGTGCCGGGCAAGCAGGTCTTCGAAAACCTGATCCTCGGCTTCGAATGCCGCGACAGCCAGGGCAATGTGCTGGCCAAATGCGTCGACGACCTGACGATCCGGGCCAATCTCGATCGCAAGGCTGCCCCGGTTCCCGGCTGGTATCGCATCGTCAGCGACGATCCGCGCCTGTTGCGGCTGATCATGGCGCAATGCGACGCCGAGGCGGATGCGAACGAGGTGCTGGCGCCCCTCGCCCGGCTGTTCGGGACCGAGCCAATCCACGAGAAGGACGGGATCGTGCGGCTGGTGGACGCCATGCGCGCGCCGGTCGCGCTGCTTTCCGGCTTGCCTGGCGAGCGTCACCGCCCCTGCGAACTGATCACGCCTCCGCTGGAGAGGGGTCATCTGGCCTATCTGGAACGCGTGCTGGCGATCGCGCGCGAACTCGGCTTCACCCTGCCGCTTGAAGCGGCGACCCATGTGCATTTCGACGCGGCGCGCCTGCGTTCGCCGGCCGCATTCGCCGCGCTGGTGCAGATCGTATCGAGCCTTGGCGCCGAATTGCGGGCGCTGATGGCCGCGAACGCGAACTGCACCCGCCTTGGCCCGGTGCCGCAGGAACTGGTGAACCTCGTCAGCCAGCCCGGCTTCGCCGCAGGCAGCTGGGAACAGGCGCTCGGCCGCCTTCGCGCCATCGAGCTTTCGAAATATTGCGACTTCAACTTTCTCAACATCGTTCACGACACGCCCGGCAAGAGCACGTTCGAGGTGCGCATCCTGCCTGGAATGATGGAAGCGCGCGACATCGTCGAAAGCGCGGCGTTCTTCGAGGCGATCCTCACCTGGTGCGTCGAACGCCGGCCGGATCAGCCTTTGCCGGGCGATCTGAGGACCCTCATTGAATCGTTGACGATCGAGGAGGAATTGCGCGGCAAGCTTCTGCAGCGCGCCAGCGCTCCCGCACCGGCAAGGTCGCTGTTGCGGCGCGCCCTGCGTCTTTGAGCGCCGCGTCTCGCCCTGGCAACGAAGACGAATGCCAAGCGCCCGGTCTGGCCGAACAACATTGTGTCGCTGGATGGAAACTCTCGGGATACCCGATCAATTGACTGATCGGTGGACCCGATCGGAGGAATGGTGGGCGTGACAGGGATTGAACCTGTGACCCCTACGATGTCAACGTAGTGCTCTCCCGCTGAGCTACACGCCCATTCCGTGCGGCGGCTTACACCATGAAACGGCGACGGCCGTCAATAGCATTCTCAAGCCTTGCGGCGCATCAACGCGGTCGCCGCGAAATCGGCGCTCACGCCGCCTTCAGCATCTTCTCGACCTCGTTAACGAGATCGCGCAAATGGAAGGGCTTCGACAGCACCTTGGCGTCCTTGGGAGCGTTGGAATCGGGATTGAGCGCGACCGCGGCGAATCCGGTGATGAACATCACCTTCAGATCCGGATCAATCTCGGTGGCGCGCCTGGCCAGTTCGATTCCGTCCATTTCCGGCATGACGATATCGGTAAGCAGCAGCGAGAAGGGCTCCTCGCGCAACCTGTCATAGGCGCTTGCGCCATTGTCGAATGCGACTACCTGATAGCCGGCCTTGTCCAGCGCCTTCTCCAGAAACCGGCGCATGTCGTTATCGTCTTCGGCAAGCAAAATCTTGGTCATGACCGATTCCAAATCGCCTTCTCGCTGCGTGTCGCTTGAACCGATCTTAACGCATATTCTTGGTAAACATTGGGTGAATATGCCGCCGATTGGCAAGAATGCAATCGCCTTGCGAATCGAGCAGCGCCGGCTATCCTGCACCTTCGCCTTTGTGTGAACGATCACGAATCGGCCGATGGAATGACAACAGGTTACGACCCGATCCTGAACCCGCCCTTCACGGTTGTGGAGCCGGCCGAGCAGCGTGTCCCGTTCGTATTCGATTCGCCCCATAGCGGCCGCAACTACCGGCCCGAATTCCTTTCCCAGATCAGGCTCGATCGCGCCGCCATCCGCAAATCGGAGGATTTTCGGGTCGAGGAACTGTTCCAGGGAGCGGTGGCGCTGGGCTGCCCGCTCCTGACCGCGAATTTTCCGCGCGCCTTTCTGGACGTCAACCGCGAGCCCTACGAACTCGACCAGACCATGTTCTGCGACCGGCTGCCCGCCTTCGCCAATACGCGCTCCGTGCGCGTTGCCGGCGGTCTGGGAACCATTGCGCGCATCGTCTCGGAGACCGAGGACATCTATGCGCGAAAGCTGACCGCTCTCGAAGGCCTCGCCCGCATCGAATCGATCTACAAGCCCTATCATGCCGCCCTGCGCGGCCTGCTGGCGCGCACGCATATGCGATTCGGGCATGCGATCCTGGTCGATTGCCACTCCATGCCTTCCTCGCGCGAGGGGCCGTCGCGGCGGGCCCGGCCGGACTTCGTCATCGGCGACCGCTACGGAACCAGCTGCGCCAGCCAGATCACCTGGTCGGCCTGCGAGTTTCTCACCGCGCTGGGCTATGAGGTGGAGATCAACAAGCCCTATGCCGGCGGCTTCATCACCGAGCACTATGGCCGTCCCGAAAGCGGCCTGCACGCCATTCAGCTGGAGATCAATCGCAGCCTCTACATGAACGAGGCCATGCTTGAGAAGAACGACCAGTTCGACCGGATCGCGGCGGACATGACCCGGTTCGTCTCCCGCCTTGTCTCCATCCCGGAGGCCGGCCTTGCCGGCAGCAGGCCGCTTGCAGCCGAATAGACAAAAAAAGGCCGCACAAAGTGCGGCCGAGGTCTGGGAGGAAACGCCCAAGGAGGGCATTGCGGCGGATGATGCCGCAATGCACAAAATATATTGCGGTGCGAAAAACACAAGTGCCAAAATTGCATTCGCGCGATTTTGGCCGATGGCGATCAAATGACGGGAATGAAATGACAGGCATTGAGGGATTCCTGCACGAATTGTGCGACGCGGCCGAAGCAGAGACGATGCCGCGTTTCCGCGTTCGCCTCGACATCGAGGACAAGAACCGGGACGCTGGCGATTTCGATCCGGTGACCCAGGCTGACAGGGCCGCCGAGACGGCGATCCGCAAGCTGATCGAGGCCCGCTATCCCGATCACGGCGTCATCGGCGAGGAACACGCGCCCGTGCGCCCGAACGCCCGCCACACCTGGATCATCGACCCGATCGACGGAACGCGCGCCTTCATCTGCGGACTGCCAAGCTGGGGCACGCTGATCGGCCTGCAGGAAGAGGGCCGGCCGATCGCCGGAGTGATGGCCCAGCCCTTTACCGGCGAGCGCTATCTGGCGCATGACGGCGCCGCCTATCTCGTGCACCGCGGCAAGCGCGCGGCGCTTGCCGCGCGCCGCACCACCAGCCTTGCGGACGCGATGATGATGACCACCTCGCCCAACATCTTCCCGCGCGAGGATGTGGAGGCCTATCGCAGGGTGGAGGCGGCGTGCCGGCTGCCGCGCTACGGCTTTGATTGCTACGCCTACGCCATGCTCGCCGGCGGCAATATCGATCTCGTCGTGGAAAGCTCGTTGAAGGCCTATGACATAGCCCCGCTGATCCCGATCATCGAGGGGGCGGGCGGGATGGTCACGACCTGGGAGGGCGCCTCCGCCGAGAATGGCGGGCGCATCCTCGCCTCGGCCAATGCGGAATTGCACAGGCAGGCGCTGGATCTCTTGGCGGGCTGACCCGCCACCGATCACATCGGGCTGCTGCCGGGAATGAAGGCGTGGAAAGCGGCGAACAACTGTTCCCGCACGATGTCGCGCTCCTGCAGCATTTCATGGCGCGCGCCGTCGATCGTCACCGCCTTGCCCGAGCGCATCCTGCGGCCGAGTTCCTCGATCGCGCGCACCGACACCACCTTGTCGCCGCCAGCGGCTATCAGCAAGGTGGGAATGGTGATGGAGCCGACGAAATCCGGGTCGGCAAGCTTTTCCATGGCCTGGCAGGCGGCGAACGCCCATGCGGCGGTTGCCCCGCCAATCGCCAGTTGCGGATTGGCACGGGCAAAGCTGTTGCCGCGCTCGAAACGGCGCTGGTCGCTCGTCAGGTTGTTTTCGGCGAAGCGCCGATTCTCGTGCAGTTGCGAGCCGCCCATCACATAGACGCCGCCCAGGCCGATGGTCGCCATGAGGCCGGCCAGGAATTTGAGGCGCTCCTGCGAGATCGGAATCTGGCCGAAACGCACCAGCGGCGCGCAAAGCACCATGCGGCGGATGCGGTTGGCCAGGCGCGGCGCGGCGACGAGCGCCGCCAGCGCCCCGAATGAATGGGCCAGGATGAAATAGGGCGGGCGGCAATCGGGGAGCACGATCTGCGCCAGGATCGCATCCAGATCGGTGGAATACTGGTCGAAACTGTCGACATAGCCGCGCTTGGCGTCCTTGATCAGCCGGTCCGAGCCGCCCTGCCCGCGCCAGTCGAAAGTGCACACGTCAAAGCCGGCATTGCCCAGATCGGCGACCGTCTCGAAATATTTCTCGATGAATTCGGCGCGCCCCTGCAGCACGAGCACCGTCCCCTTGCAGGGCGGACGGGGCGTGCGCCAGCGCGCATAGCGCAGGCGAAACCCGTCTGGCGTCGTGATGAAGCCGCTCGCCGGATTGGGCGGCATCGGATTGTCGTCGGTCTGGACAAGATCCATTTCGGGCGGCTCACGCAAGGAAATACCTCAACTCCGTAGAACAAAGCCGACCCTGGGGACAAGTGCGGCATTTTCCAACCGCAAGGCTACCCCCTTGAAACTGTTTCATCGACTTACCAAATCTTGGTCGAGGCGCCGAAAGGGCCTCGGACCCGGCGATCCCGCTGCCAAACTCAAGGGGCGGAATCGCCAAGAACAGCGCCCTCAGGGCTCTAAACCAACGCATTTGTCGCTTCAAAGGAGGACTATTCCATGCGTGCAATCGACTTTGCTCCCCTCTATCGCTCCACCGTCGGCTTCGACAGGCTTTTCTCCATGCTGGACAATCTGGGCCAGCCCGAGACCGCGCCTACCTACCCGCCCTACAATATCGAGCGCACCGGCGAGAACGCCTATCGCATTTCGATGGCGGTAGCCGGATTTTCCGACGATGAACTTTCGATCGAATCGCGCGAGAACACACTGACCGTCCGCGGCGAGAAGGTCGAGAAGACCGGAAATGGCGAGGACAAGGAGTTCCTGTTCCGCGGCATCGCCGCCCGCAATTTCGAGCGCCGGTTCCAGCTTGCCGATCATGTCGAGGTCAAGACCGCGAGCCTCGCCAACGGCTTGCTGCATATCGACCTGGTGCGCGAAATTCCCGAGGCCATGAAGCCGCGCAAGATCGAGATCGCCAAGGCCCCCGCCAAGGTGACCCAGATCGAAGGCGAGACCGCCAAGGCCGCCTGAATTACGGCACTGTGACCACAAGCGAAGGCCGCCCACCCTGGGCGGCCTTCTTGCGTTTTGCCGCCGCCACGCACCCTTGCGTCAGGCTGTGACCGGTCGCCCCTCTCTCGGGGCGAAGCCGGAGAGGCGCGAAAACAGCGCATCGAGCGATACGGCGCCGGCGCCCTTGACCACCAGAACGAGCAGCAGGAAGACCCACAAGGTGCGCTGGTCCGCCACCAGCGAATCGGAAAAGCGATCGAAGAGGGCTCCGGCGGTATCACCGCTCACCCCGTGAAAATTGATGTCGACCCAGCTCTGCACGCCGATGAAGACGATCATGCCGAGCGCGGCGGCGCGAGCGAGCAACCCCGCCACGATCAGCAGCGGCAGCACGATCTCGGCGGTCGTGCCAAGCAGCACGATCGCGTGGTTGATCAAGCCGACCTGGCTGATCTCCCCGCCGGCGGCGTCGACCGCCCAGGGAACGATCTGGTAATAGGCGCTGTCCATCACCGACAGAAAGCCGGTCAGACCGCCTTCCACCTTCGTTTTCCAGGAATTGTAGAAATAGAAGAACAGCACCGCCAGAAAGGTGGCCCTGGCCGCAAGCGGCAGGAACCAGTCCCCGGCCAGCCGTTCCAGCGAATTGAACACAGCCAGATACAGGCTTCGAATAGGCAGAATCAGTCTCATGTTTGCCGATCCCGTAACGCTTCCCGGCGGAAGGCGCCGGCTTGCAGGAATGCCGCCAGCGCGGCGCCGATATCGGTTTCGCCATGGGATTCAAGCACCTGCCCAGCGGCCTCGCCCAGGCTGGCGCCTCCCGCGAGCAGACGGAGCAATTGGAACGCCCCGGGATCCAGCTCGCTCACCATCACCTCCAGGCCCGGGCGCGTCACCATGGCGTATTGCGGCCGGGCAAGGTCGATCGCTTCCTCGGGCCGCCCGTCGCGGAAGGCGAACAGTGAGCAAACCGGCCAGGGCGATTCGAGAATGCC
The DNA here is from genome assembly GCA_030428345.1 of Alphaproteobacteria bacterium. Classification (GTDB taxonomy): domain Bacteria; phylum Pseudomonadota; class Alphaproteobacteria; order Rhizobiales; family Rhizobiaceae; genus BOKV01. The sequence goes on from JAUIBM010000038.1 coordinate 10,953, forward strand.
CAGCGCCGGGTGCGCTGCGAAGCCGAGATCGAAGCTTTCCTCGCTCGAAAGCCCGGCAAGATCGGCCACCGTCAGCGCCGGGGCGTCGGCGGCGTGGAATGCGTCGAGAAACATCCGCTCCAGCCGTGCAACATCGGCGAGATAGCGGGCCTCGCGCAAGGGCGGAAAGGTTGCCAGGAATTCGGCAAAATCCTCGCCATAGGCCTGCATCATCGCGGAGCGTGGCGGATGCATCGCAAGGAAGTTGCGGGCGATCCGGTCGAAACTCGCTTCGCCCATGA
>JAUIBM010000614.1 GCA_030428345.1 Alphaproteobacteria bacterium
GCCCGCGGCAATCAGAAACCGGTCCACGGTCGGGCGAATGACGGCGTCCCGACCCGGATAGAGCACCGGGTAGCGGGTAATGGCGTCGAGCCTGAAGGGGCGGAGCGCCAGCAGCGGATGGTCCGGCCTCAGGTAGAAGCCGATCTTCTCGGTATAAAGATGCTCGAAGCTGAGCCCGGTCATGCGTTCGGGGTCGGCGAGCCGCCCGATCACGAAATCCAGATCGCCCAGCCGCAATTGCGAAAGCAGGACCGCGTTTTCGCCGGTCACCACGTTCACCGTCGCGCCAACGCCCTGCTGCTTGAACGCGGCGACGGCGAGCGGCAGAACGCCGGCCGAAACCGTTGGAAGCGCACCGACCCGAACCGGCGCGGCGCTTGCGCCGCGCGCCTGGGCAATGGCGTCGACACCCTGTTTGAGGGCCGTGACGGACGAGCCGGCATGGGCCAGAAACACCTCGCCCAGTCCGCTCAGTCGCACGCCGCGCCCGTCGCGCTCCAGCAGCTTGGCGCCGAGCGTCGCCTCCAGTTCGCGCAATGTCTTGGAGACTGCCGGCTGGCTGATCGAAAGCGCCTTTGCCGCCTTTCCCACGCTGCGCAGGCGCGCCACTTCCAGGAAGCACTGCAGATGGCGGTACTTGATCGCCGGCTCGCCCATGAATCATGTCCGTTTGGTTATGTTATGCGGAAAATAGTTCATTTTACATAACCGGTCAAAACTGGTCTGATATCGGACGGGAGGCCTCATGCAATTCGCTCGCATCAACGGAATTTCGCTTCACTTCGCCGATGAGGGGCCGCGCGAGGCTCCGGCGATTGTCTTCGCCAATTCGCTGGGCACCGATTTCCGCATCTGGGACGATGTAGCGGCCGCATTTGCCGGACGCATGCGCGTCATCCGCTATGACAAGCGCGGACACGGCCTTTCCGATGCGCCGCCCGCTCCCTATGCCATGGCCGATCATGTCGGTGATCTTGAAGCGCTGCTCGCGCACCTGCAGGTGACGCGGGCGATCCTTGTCGGCGTGTCGGTCGGCGGCATGATCGTCACCGGTCTGGCCGCAGCCCGTCCCGATCTGGTGCGCGGCCTGGTGCTTTGCGACACCGCCCACAAGATCGGCACGGCCGAAATGTGGAATGCCCGCATCGCCGCGATCGAGGAAGGCGGGGTCGCCTCCATCAGTGGGGCCATCCTGCAGCGCTGGTTCGCGCCCGGCTATCCCGAGGCCGAGCCGGCTGCGTTTTCCGCCTATCGCAACATGCTCGAGCGCACGCCGGTGGACGGATATTGCGGCACCTGCGCGGCCTTGCGCGACGCCGACCACACGGATTTTGCCGCCGGACTATCCATGCCGGTGCTGCTGCTGGTCGGATCGCATGACGGCTCGACGCCGCCCGATCTGGTTCGCTCGACCCACGAACTCATACCCGGCTCCCGTTTCGAGATCATCGAGGGCGCCGGTCATCTGCCCTGCATCGAAAAGCCGGGCGAAACGGCGCAATTGATCGCGCAATTCATTAAGGAGAACGCGATTGGCTGAGAGTATCGACCGTTTTCAGGCGGGACAGAAAACCCGCCGCGAAGTGCTGGGCGACGCCCATGTGGACCGCGCCACCCGCGCGATGACCGAATTCGATCGCCCGTTCCAGGAGTTCATCACTGAATCTGCCTGGGGTTCGGTGTGGAATCGGCCCGGGCTTTCCCGGCGGGAACGTTCGCTGATTACCATCGCCCTTCTGGCTGCCGCCGGCCATGACGAGGAGGTGGCGATGCATGTGCGCGCCACCGCCAACACCGGCGCATCGCCGGAAGATATTCGCGAGGCCCTGCTGCATGTCGCGGTCTATGCCGGCGTGCCGGCAGCCAACAGTGCATTCAAGATTGTCAAGGAAGCGCTTGCGGGAATGGAAAAAAGCGCTGTTTCGGGAGAAGAACGATGATCAGCAACGAGAAGCCGCAAGGCGGCGCCTATTTTCAGCGCGATCGTGAATGGCATCCACAGGCCTACGCGCCCTGGTACAAATCGACCATTCCGCGTTCGCCTACCAAGGCGCTGATCTCGCTGGACAACACCATTTCGGAAATGACCGGCCCGACCTTCGGCCACTCCATGCTCGGTGAGTTGGACAATGATCTGACGCTCAATTTTTCCAAGAACGGAGAGAGCGCCATCGGTCCGCGTGTGATCGTTCACGGCAGGGTGCTGGACGAGAACGGTCGCCCCCAGCCCAATACG
>JAUIBM010000039.1 GCA_030428345.1 Alphaproteobacteria bacterium
GTCGCCCTCCCATATGATGGCGACCTGGTCGCCACGCTTCTTGAGGTGCCGGTCGATGCAATTGTACGAGACATTGGTCTTGCCGTCCTCGAACCACCTGATCGAGACCTTGCCCGTGAAGGAGGCGTTCCTGACCTTGGTATAGGGCGTGAACCAGTCAATGCGCTTGCCGTGCTTGCCCCAGAACTTGTCCGGATTGGCGATGCTGTCGGCATACCATTTGCGATACGTCTCGTCGTCGATCAGCGCGCCCTTCTTCCAGGCCGCCTTGACCTTGTGCACCGGTCCTTGCATGCGATTCCTCCCGAAACTGCTGACTGTGCGGGTATAGTACCCCCTGCCTCGCAGTGTCCATTAGACCATCGCCTGAAAGCAAGCATCAATCCCGAAACGAAAACGGGCGGCCCCAAGGCCGCCCGCGTGATTCTCGTTATATGCGCCGGGATCAGAAGCCGGCGGCGCGCCGGCCCGGCCTGCGGTTCTGGCGCTTGTCGCCCGGTGCGCCGGCGGGAGCCGATGCGCGATGCGCGAACTGCTTGCCCTGGCGCTTTTCGCCGGTCTTGGCCGCCGGGGCCGCAGCGTCGGGCGAGCCGAAGCGCGCGCCCGAGCCATTGCGGTTGCCGCCGCCGCGGCGGCTCTCGCCCTGGCCCTCGTGACGCGGCGCGCCCTGATGCGGGCCATTGCGACGTCCGCCATTGCCATTGCCGCCGCGCGGTGCGTCGCCCCGGCCATTGCCGCGGCGTGCGCCCATTTCCACCGGCTCAAATTCCGCGCCGGAAGAACGGCCCTGCGGGCGGCCTCCCGGTGCGTTCAGCCGTTCCATGGGAATGTTGGTCAGGCGCTCGATGGAGCGCAGCAGATTGTTCTCGTCCGGCGCGCACAGGCTGATCGCCTCGCCGCTCGCCCCGGCGCGCGCGGTGCGCCCGATGCGGTGGACATAGCTCTCGGCGACCTGCGGCAGGTCGAAATTGTAGACATGGCTGACGCCGGGAATGTCGATGCCGCGCGCCGCGACATCGGTCGCCACCAGAACGCGGACCTCGCCGCTGCGGAACTGGCGGATGGCCCGTTCGCGCTGGCCCTGGCTCTTGTTGCCATGGATCGAGGTTGCGGTCAGGCCGGCGGCCAGCAGGTGCTTCAGCAGCTTCTCGGCGCCATGCTTGGTGCGCGAGAAGACGAGCGAGAGGTTCTTTTCATCGCGCTTGAGCATCTCGGTCAGCACGGCGGCCTTGCCGGCCTGCTGGACGAAATGCACCGACTGGTTGACGCGCTCGGCCGTGCTGCCGGCGGGGGTCGCCTCGACGCGAACCGGATCGGTCAGGAAGGTGCGCGACAGCGCCTCGATCTGCTTGGGCATGGTGGCCGAGAACAGCATGGTCTGGCGCGGCGTGCCGACCATCTTGGCGATGGTGCGCAGCGCATGGATGAAGCCGAGGTCGAGCATCTGGTCGGCCTCGTCCAGCACCAGGAACTTGGCAGTGGTGATGTTGGCGGTCTTGCTCTCGATATGGTCGAGCAGGCGGCCGGGGGTGGCGACCAGGATGTCGACGCCGCGTTCCAGTTCGCGGATCTGGTTGCGCATGGAGGCGCCGCCGACGACGATGGCGACACGCATCTGCGTCCGCTTGACATAGCTGCGCAGATTGTCGGCGATCTGGTTGGCGAGTTCGCGAGTCGGGGCCAGGATCAGCGCGCGCGTCGAACGCGGCGCCGGGCGGGAGCGGTCCTCGGAGAGCTTCTGCACCAGCGGCAGGCCGAAGGCCGCCGTCTTGCCGGTGCCGGTCTGGGCCAGGCCCATCAGGTCGCGGCCTTCCAGCAGCGAGGGAATCGCCTTTTCCTGGATCGGGGTGGGCGTCTCGTAGCCGAGCGCTGCGATCGACTTGAGAATGGCGGGGGAAAGCCCGAGGGCTTCGAATTGAATCAAAATCATATCCTTTGCGGGCGCAGGCAAGCGGTCTCGCCGGTCCAGCGCCAAAAGCGCGGCAAAAGCCGCGACGCCGAAAGCGCGCGCAGCCTGCCTGTTGCGGTTTGCCTGAGGATCGCATGCGGGCGAAAACGCCCATTCGCGGCCTGAAGCTCCAGGACCCCGCGTGAATTGGGAACTAGGGAAAAGCCGAGCCAGGAAATGTGGCGCGGTGGGAAGCGTTCTGCATCGCCGCCGAAATTCCTCAAGGACAGTGTCAGAGGGTACGGCAAAATGATGCTGGCTGCTCACGCGGCAGCGACGTCTTCTGAAGCGCATATCGGCTTGTCGGGCCCGGAAGTCAAGCAATCATTGCTGCAATGCGAAAGAAACGGCCCGCGCGCGGCGACAAATCCGCATTTCCTCAAAGTTGAACAAAATCTTAACGACTCGCTCCTAGGCTGCCGCCCGTTCCACCCGCGTCTCTTGTATGGAGCGTCTCATGCCGCGCCTTTCCGCCGCCGGTTCCCCGCCGCGGGACCGCATCTTTTCCCGGATGTTCGTAGTCACGATGTCGCTGGGGCTTGTCCTGTCGGGCTGCGCCGGCCCGCACGCGATCCGCAATGGCGGTCATGCCTACCCGGCAAGCGTGACCTGGAACGACACGCGATGGTGCGTGCCGTGGAAGCTGCAACGCGTGCTCAAGCGCGTTTCGCAGCGCTATGGCCCGGTCGTGGTGAACAGCACGCATCGCTGGCCGATCGAGAACTGGCTGAAGGGCGAGGACATGACGACATGGCGCACCGAGGGATGCTGGCCGAGCCACGCCACGACGCTCTCATTGAAGGCGATGCAGTCCTCGGACCAGGGTCCCCGATAGTCGCCGACGAGGGCGGCAAGGCGCATTCCTGGCATTTGCGCTGCAAGGCGACCGATTTCTCGATTCCCGGCTATTCGGGAGACATTACAAGCTATCTGCGCGCCCAGCCGGAGGTTGGTGGCTACAGCCGCTATCCGCAGGGCTTCTACCACATCGATGTCGGCCCGCGCCGCACCTGGTAGGCGGTTGCGGGCTCAAACGCCCATCGCGCCGATGATTGCGCCCATGGTCAGGGCGACGAGGAGCCAGTGCCCGGCGTCGATCAGGGTGAGGTCCCAGCCGAAGCCCTGGTAGCGCTGGTTGACGGCGAGCGTCGTCGCCATGAAGCCGGCCCACAGGATCAGCGCGGAGATGACGCCGTTGCGGACCGTCACCTGACCTGGCCCGAGATGGCCGATCGCGCCCGAAAGGACGGTGGCCATGACCAGTTCGGCAATCAGACTCGTGACCAGCTGTGAGGGCGCGGGCATGCGGCTCGCTCCGGCGCGCGGCTCGATCCGGGCGGCCTTCATCCACCATTTGCCGAGCGCGCCATAATAGATCGCGCCGACAAGGAAGGCGGCGACTGCCGCGATGATCACCGCCAGATAATTGGTTCCCGCATAAACCATGCCCGTCTCCTCCTTCGTCGATGACGCGAGCCAACGCCGCAAATGCGGCCCCGTCAAGCCAAAGCGGCAGGCATCGCCTCGGCGGCGGGCTCGCCGGCAAATTCCCACACCACCGTCCGCTTGACGTCGCTGTCCTCCAGGGCCCGCGTCACAGCGACCTGGTAGACGGCGCGTTCGATCAGCAGGTGACGCGGCAGATAGGCGCGGCCCGGATCGCCGACGAGGATGGTGCGCCCCGGGCCGGCGATCGTCGAAAACCAGGCCGAGACCTGCCGCGCCATGGCGGCGTCGTAGAAGACATCGCCGGCGAGTACCACGTCCCAGGCGTCGGCGGAAGCCGGCGGAAGGGCGAGCAAATCGGCATTGCTGAAGGCGATCTCGACATTATTGGCGGCGGCGTTGAGCGCCAGCGCCGCCTCGCAATAGGCGTCGATGTCGCTGGCGCTCACCCGTGCGGCGCCGGCCCTTGCCGCGGCGATGGCGACAAGTCCGGAACCCGTCGCCAGATCGAGCACGCGCTTTCCCGCAACGATCTGCGGATTGTCGAGAATATGGCGCGCCAGCCCCTGCCCTCCGGCCCAGGCAAAGGCCCAATAGGGCGGCTGCAGGCCGATCTCCTGCAAATCCTCCTCGGTGCGATGCCACAGGTCATGCGCCTCATGCGCCAGATTCAGGCGAATCTCGGGCACATGCGGCGGGGCGATCAACTCGGTATTTGCGAGGATGAAGGCGGTTCGGGAGTCTTTGCGCTCAGTTGGCATTGAGCCCAAATTCCCAATCCGCCCGGCGGGTAAGCAATCGTCGCTTCCAGCCGGCTTCAGCAGCCAGGACGCTATCGATCTCTTCCGTAGGCGAAAGCAGCTGCAATACCGAGAATCGGAAGTTTGCCGCGTCGCGCGTCTTCAGCAGGACGTCGCCGCCGTGCCCTGAAATGGAGTACTCACTCCATCGCTGCCAAAGATTGTCGCTACCGTAAGCGGCTCCGACATAGCGCGCGCCGTCGCTGATGTCCGTTATCAGATAGATGCCCCGCCATTGGGAGATGCGAACCCGCCAAGTCATGGGCAGTTCCCGTATGTCCGCCACCGAAAGCATGAGCTCGCCGGGATGCGACAGCTCTGCGACCAGTTCGTTCTCGGCGCTGAGGCGGGTGATCGGGAACTTTTGACGGTCAGGGACTTGGATGAACGACCGATGGCCCTCGCCCCATCCGATGAAAAGGCGACCCTTGTAAATGCGGAAGTCTTCCAGTTCCTCAAAGTCGAAGTACAGGCGCTCCTCCTCGGGATAGGAAAGGCAGCCAAGCGCCGAGAGCCGCTGAAAGCGTTCATCCGCCTCGAAATCTTTCTTGGACAAGCGGGTCGCACTGCGCTTGCGGTACACTCCGACAAAGATCGTCTCGCCGTTCTCCAATCCCACGAATGAGGCGAGATAGCTTCGCCGCTCGAGCATCCGCTCGCGAGTGGGTGATTGAGTAGACTGGTAATACTCGAAAAGTTCGGGTTTCTCGGATGCGATCCAGGGAAACCTGCTTCGCAGGGAAATCTCTGTGCGATGACGAATGACATTCACATCCGCGGGAGTGAGCCCGCATTTGATGAGCAGATCGCCAAAGACGAGCATTTCAAATCACCTTCAGCGTCGCGCCGTCGAGGCCGCCCATGCGGCAGACTTCCAGCCATTCGCTCTCCAGCACCGGCTGCACGGAAAGGCGGGAATTGTTGACCAGCACCATCTGCGCCAGCGCTTCGTTCGCCTTGATGTCGACCATGGTCACCGGGCGGGGCATGTCGGCGAGGGCGCGGATGTCGACGCATTCCCAGCGTTCGTCGTCCGTGGTCGAATCATGGTGCGCCAGCGCGCAGACCTCCACGATGCCGACGACCTCCAGCCCCTCATTGGAGTGATAGAAGAAGCCGCGATCCCCGATCTGCATGGCGCGCATGTTGTTGCGGGCCTGGTAATTGCGCACGCCGTCCCATTCCTGCCCGGCGGCCCCCTTTGCCTTCTGGTGCTCCCAGGACCATTTGAACGGTTCGGATTTGAACAGCCAATAGTGCATTTCCTGCCTCACTTGCGTGTGTCGGACGTCATTCTGTCTCCACCTTCAGGGGCCGGTCCATCAGGCGGGCCACTGCTTCGCGCGCGGTGACCGCGCCGTCAAGCACGTCGGCCAGGGCTTCCGTCACCGGGGCATCGACGCCGTGCTCCTCGGCCAGGGCGGCGGCGACGCCGGCGGTGAACGCGCCCTCGGCGAGCGGCATGTCCGGTGAAATCGCGCCGCGCGCCAGGGCCGCGCCATAGGCGAAATTGCGCGATTGCGGCCCTGAGCAGGTGAGAACGAGATCGCCCAGCCCGGAAAGTCCGGCGAGCGTTTGCGGGCGCGCGCCCATCGCGCGGGCGAGGCGCACCATCTCGGCGAAGCCGCGCGCGATCAGCGCCGCCTCGGCGCTCGCGCCCAGTTCCAACGCCCGCGCCGCGCCGACCGCCAGGGCGATGACGTTCTTCAGCGCGCCGCCCAGCTCCACGCCGACGAGATCATCGCTCGCATAGCAGCGGAAATTACCGCCCGAAAGGCGCGCGGCGAGCCTTTCCGACAGCCGGATGTCGTGGCTGGCGATGGTCACGGCCGTCGGCAGGCGGCGGGCGACATCGGCGGCGAAGCTCGGCCCCGAAAGGGCGGCGACAGGCGATCCGGGAATCGCATCGCCGAGCATCGCGGCGGGCAGCCGGCCGCTCTGGCGGTCGATGCCCTTGGCGCAGCACATCAAAACCGTGCCGGGGCGGACCAGATCGGCCAGCGCCTCGCCGAATTCGCCGATCGTCTGGGCCGGAACCGCCAGCAGCACGATGTCGGCGTCGCGAAGCGCTAGAAAAATGTCGTCGGTCGCGGAAAAGGCGGCGTCGAGCTCGATCTGCGGCAGGTAGCGCGAATTGCGGCGGTGAAGATTGATCTCCTCCACGATCGCGCCGTCGCGCGCCCAGAGCGAGACGGCGTTGCCGGCGCGGGCGGCCGTCAGGGCCAGGGCGGTGCCCCACGAGCCGCCGCCAAGAACGGCGATCTTTCCCGGCTCGCTCATATTCGGATCGCTCATGCCTTGGCTCCGCGCTTGCCGGAGCCGACCAGGGCGGCGCTTTCCTCGTCCAGCGGCCAGCGCGGCCGCGCCGGCGCGGCCAGCGTCGAGAACAGGCCCGCCTCGGCGCGCTCGAGCCCGGCATAGGCGATCATCGCGGCATTGTCGCCGCACAGCTCCAGCGGCGGGGCGAGGAACTCAAAGCCGTTCTGCGCGCAGACCGAGCGCAGCCGCTCGCGAATGACCGCGTTGGCCGCCACCCCGCCGGCCACGACGAGAGTGCGCGGCGCATCCGGCATGGCGCCGGCGAAACGCGCCATGGCGCGCTGCGCCCGGTCGGCCAGGCTCTCCGCCGCCGATTGCTGGAACGCCGCGCAGATGTCGGCGATGTCGGAAGCGGATAGCGGGGCGCGCCTTTCCGCCTCCATGCGAACGGCCGTCTTGAGCCCGGAAAACGAGAAGTTCATCGTCTTGTGGCCCTTGAGCGGCACCGGAAAGGCGATGCGCGAGGGATCGCCCGCCATGGCGGTGCGCTCCACCGCCGGCCCGCCGGGAAAGCCGAGGCCGAGCAGCTTCGCGGTCTTGTCGAAGGCTTCGCCCAGCGCGTCGTCGATGGTCGAGGCCCAGCGTTCATAATCACCCAGGCCGCGCACGCACAGGATCTGGGTGTGTCCGCCCGAGACGAGGAGCAAGAGATAGGGATAGGCGATGTTGTCGGTCAGGCGCGCCGTCAGCGCATGGCCTTCCAGATGGTTGATCGCGATGAAGGGCTTGCCGGCGGCAGCCGCGATCGCCTTCGCCGTCATCAATCCGACGATCAGCCCGCCGATCAGGCCGGGGCCGGCGGTGGCGGCGACCGCGTCGATGTCGCCGAGCGAGGTTCTCGCATCGTCAAGGGCGGCCTGGACCAGCTTGTCCAGCACCTGCAAATGGGCGCGGGCGGCGATCTCGGGAACGACGCCGCCAAAGGCGGAGTGTTCGGCTATCTGGCTGAAAACAATGTTGGAGCGGATGCGCGCAAATCCACCCTCGCCGCGCTCGATGACGGCGGCGGAAGTTTCGTCGCAGCTGGTTTCCAGGCCGAGAACGCGCATTGTGCGCCAGTTCCAAAGAATGTACTCAATTGTGTCAGGGCGGGGTAGCAGATGGACCCGCAAAAGGAAATGGCGCGGCAAGCGGCACGGGTAGGAGCGGCCATAGTGAGAATCGGGACACGCGGCAGCGAACTGGCCCTGGCGCAGGCGCATGAACTCAAGGCCAGGATCGAAGCCGCCCATTCGACGCAGGAGTTCCAGATCGAGATCGTCGTGATCAGCACGACGGGCGACCGGGTCCAGGACCGGCCGCTCTCGGAAATCGGCGGCAAGGGGCTGTTCACCCTCGAGATCGAGGAGCAATTGCTCGACGGCCGCATCGACATGGCGGTTCATTCCTCCAAGGACATGCCGACCGTCCTGCCCGACGGGCTGGAGCTCTCGGTGTTCCTGCCGCGTGAAAATGTCGCCGACGCATTCATCAGCCATATCGCCGGAGCCATCGAGACCCTGCCGCGCGGCGCGGTGGTCGGTTCGGCCTCGCTGCGCCGCCAGGCGCTGATCAAGCGCATCAGGCCCGATCTCAATGTCATCAATTATCGCGGCAATGTCGGCACCCGCCTGCGCAAATTGCGCGAGGGCGCGGTGGACGCGACGCTGCTGGCGGCCGCCGGCCTGCGCCGGCTCGGCCTCGGCGAGCACATCACCTCGCTCCTGCCGGTCGACAGCTTTCCGCCCGCGCCCGGGCAGGGCGCGATCGGCGTGGAGACCCGGATCGGCGACACGCGCATCGGCGACATCCTGGCCAAGGTCAATCACCGCGACACGGCGACGGCGCTTGCCTGCGAGCGCGCCTATCTCGGCGTGCTCGACGGCTCCTGCCGCACCCCGATCGCCGGCCTGGCGACGATCCTGGAAGACAAGCTCGACTTTCACGGACTGATCCTTTCGCCTGATGGCTGCGAGACGCATGAAATCCGCATTGTCGGCGAAAGCAGCGAAGCGGTGGCGATCGGCGTCGAGGCGGCCGGACGGCTGCGCGCAGCGGCCGGGGCGGATTTCTTCTCCGACTGGACCTGACGCCGGCGGGGCGGGGGCGCCGCAGAAGAGGCTTGGCATGAAGGTGTTGATCACCCGCGCCGCGGAGAATGCGGCGCGAACGGCCGCAGCACTGGAAAGCCGGGGTCACTCGGCGGTCGTGCTGCCGATCTTCAACTATCGAGATCTTGGAGCGCCGGTCCCGCAAGGCCCGTTCGGCGCGCTGGCCTTCACCTCGGCCCAGGCGGTCAGGGTGCTCGCCGGCCGGCTGGCGGCAGGCGAGGCGCAGCGCGATCTGTACCGGACGCCCGCCTTCTGCGTGGGCGAGGCGACCGCCGAAGCGGCAAGGATCGCCGGCTTCGACCCGGCGATCGCGGCGGGCGGAACTGGCGAGGAACTGGCCCGCGTCATCGCGGAGCATGGCGGAGAGCTGGCGCCGCCGCGGCTGCTCTACCCCGCGCCGCGACACAAGGCGTTCGAGTTGTCCGGGGCGCTGCCCGGCCTGCAGGTCGTCGAGATGCCGGCCTATGAAGCAGCCGAGGAGGACCCCGGCGGCGCGGCGCTGCGCGAGGCGATATCGCGAGCGGACGCAACTTTCATATATTCGCCGCGTTCAGCATATCATCTGTTCGAATTGGCAAGGCGTCACGCATGCATGGACAATCTGACCCGTTTGACATTGATCGCCATTTCGGAAAAAACTGCCCGCTCGGTTCCACAGGCGGCGCAAGCGCACGTCCTGGTTGCGGCCGAGCCGGACGAAAGAGCGATGCTTGCGCTTCTCGACCGGGGTTCCGGTTTTGGTGGCGGCGGTGTAAGCCATTGACTGCGAAGACGCCCTCCGGGAGATCTTGATGAACGACGAAAACAAGGGTCGGGGCCGGCGCAACCGAATCCCCAAGACCATCGATCTGGAGGCGAGCGAGGTCACGCGCGTCGAGAAGCAGGAGGACGCGTCCGCTTCCGAGGGCGCGATGGACGAAGCCGTCGCCGGGAATGGCAAGGCCGCCGAAGAGGTTCGGGCCGAATCGCCGGATGAAGAAGCCGGCGCTGGCAGGAGCGATTCGCCCGGCGCGGCCGATGACGCTTCCGGGCCGGACGGCGAGACGCCCGAAGCGGCGACGCATAGGGATGACGAATCAGCGCAGCCCGAGCCTTCCTATCCGCGACAGGCCGATCCGGCGCAGGAGACCGCGGATACGGCCCCGGCAAGGGTGGTCCCCTTCGTGCTGGCCGGTCTGGCCGGCGGCATTCTTGCCCTTGCGCTGGCCGGCGTCCTGGTCTTCACCGGCGTCCTCGGTCCGGCAAGCGGCGGGTCCTCCGCGCCGTCGACAGCGGCGCTGGACGGGATGGAGGCGAAATTCACAGCGCTTCAGGATCGCTTCTCGCAATTGGAGGCCGCTCCGAAACCCGCCCCCGGCGGCGCCTCCAGCAGCGATCTGGACGCCCTGGCCGCGCGGGTCAGTTCCGCCGAGGAGGCGATCGCCGCGCTCAAGCAGGCCGAGACCGCCGCTCCCAGCGAGCCGGACGGCCGCCTCGACGCGGTTTCCGCGCGGCTCGACGCCGCCGAAAGCGACATCTCGAGCCTTCGCGACGCCCTGAACGAAAGCAAGCAGGCCGATCCGCGCGCGGTCAGCGAACTCGCGGGCAAGGTCGAGATGCTGGCGGGAGACGTCACGCAGGTCGAGCAGTCGACACAGGCGGCCGCCAGCCGCATCGACGCCGCCGAGGCAGGCCTTGCCGACGTGACGCAGAAGGTCGCGGCGTTCTCCGAGGCGCGCGCGCGCGCCGACAGCCAGGGCCGAGCGCTGGCCCGCTCGGTCGCGGCCAACGCCATTCGGACCGCCTATGATCGCGGTGCGTCCTTCGCCGGCCTGCTGGCCTCCGCCCGGACATTGAGCGATGCGGACGCCGCCATCGCGACGCTGGAGCCGCTGGCAACGCTTGGCGTTGCAACCAATGCGCGGCTTCTGGCCGATTTCCAGTCGATCGCCTCGCAGACCATCTCCGCCAGCCAAACCAAGGAGGACGGCGTGGTGGCGCAGCTCTTCTCCAATGCGCGCTCGCTGGTGCAGGTGCGGCCGGTCGGCGCACAGGCCGGCGGCACGCCGGAGGCGATCGTCTCGCGCATCGAGGCCGATCTGAAGTCGGGCGACATGGCGCAGGCCCTTGCCGAGTGGCGCAGCCTGCCGGAAGCCTCGCGCGCCGCGTCGGCGGACTTCGGACAGGCGCTCGAGACGCGGGTGACGGCGGACAAGGCAATGGCGGAACTGCTCGATTCGCTGGCGCGCAACGGGGAACAGGGCTAGCCATGATCAGACTTTTCGTCTTTCTGCTTGCTGTTCTGGCGCTTGGCTTCGGCTTCGCCTGGTTCGCCGACCGCCCGGGCGAGGTGACGCTGGTCTGGCAGGGCACGCAATTCCAGACCAGCCTGATGGTCGTTCTGACGGCGCTGGTCGCGCTGATCGCGGCGGTGATGCTGGTCTGGTGGGCGATCTCGACCATTCTTCGCTCGCCGACGCTGATGCGCCGCTTCCTGCGCAACCGCAAGCGCGACCGCGGCTATCTGACGCTGTCGCAAGGTATGCTGGCCGCCTCGTCCGGCGATTCGGCCAGAGCCCGCCTGCTGGCAAGGGACAGCCGCAACCTGCTCGGCGACGAGCCGCTGGTGCAGCTT
>JAUIBM010000615.1 GCA_030428345.1 Alphaproteobacteria bacterium
CCTTCGCGCCCGGCCCGTTTTCCCGGCAATCGTTAATCAACGGTTAACGCGGGGGGCTGTGGCGCGGATGCGTAATTGCCGTTATTCACAGACTCTAATATTCAGCAACCGGCTATGCCGATTTTTAGAGGGGAGGCCGATTGTGGACAGAACCGCCGAAAGAAAGCTCTTGAGGGTTCTGGATGGAGAACGCTTCGACGTTCCCCCCGTCTGGCTGATGCGCCAAGCGGGACGCTATCTTCCCGAATACCGGGAAACGCGGAAACGGGCCGGAGGGTTTCTGCAATTATGCTACACGCCCGAACTTGCGATTGAAGTGACGATGCAGCCGATCAGGCGTTTCGGATTCGATGCGGCAATTCTGTTTTCTGACATTCTGGTAATTCCCGATGCGCTGGGCAGGAAAGTCCGCTTTGAGGAAGGGAGGGGACCGATCCTGGAGCCGATCGGTCCGGAAGAAATTCCTGCAATGAGTGGCGAAGGGGCGATGGAGCACCTCTCGCCCGTGCTGGAGGCGGTTGCCGGCATCCGGTCGGGCCTTGACGAGGAGACGACGCTGCTGGGCTTCTGCGGCGCTCCCTGGACCGTTGCGACCTACATGATCGCCGGCCACGGCACGCCGGACCAAGCGCCGGCGCGGCTGTTCTCCTATCGCCATCGCGACGCGTTCTCGCGTCTGATAGATTTGCTCGCCGATGTCTCGGCCGATTACCTGATCGCGCAGCTGAAGGCCGGGGCGGACGCTGTCCAGATCTTCGATTCATGGTCGGGGGTCCTGGGCGAAGCCGATTTCGAAAAATGGTGCGTCGAGCCGGTCAGGCGGATGGTCGCGCGGGTGCGGGCGGCGGTTCCCGGAGCGCGCATCATCGGTTTCCCGAAAGGGGCCGGGATTGCCTATGGCGATTATCGCGCGAAGACTGGTGTTACGGCGCTCGGTCTCGATTGGGCGGTGCCTCTGTCCTTCGCCCGCCGCCTGCAGGAGGAGGGAGCCGTCCAGGGCAATCTCGACCCGATGCGGGTGATTGCCGGCGGCGGGGCGCTGGATGAAGGCGTCGACGCCATCCTGGAAGCGCTTTCGGGCGGTCCGCTCATTTTCAATCTCGGTCACGGCATCACGCCGGACGCGCCGATCGCCCATGTCGAGCAATTGCTCAAGCGAATCAGGGGCTGACCCGATGTATGAATGGGTGAAGGCGCTGCATGTGATCTCGGTCATCGCGTGGATGGCCGGCCTGCTCTATCTGCCGCGACTGATGGTGTATCACGCGGTCAGCGCGCCCGGCAGCGAACAATCCGAGACGTTCAAGGTCATGGAACGTCGCCTGTTGAAGGCGATCATGACGCCTGCGATGCTGTCGAGCTGGCTGTTCGGCCTTTGGACCATGTGGGAAATCCAGGCCTGGCAGCAAGGATGGTTCCACGTGAAACTTCTGCTCGTCGTGGTGATGAGCGCCTTTCACGGATTCTGCGCGGTGTGGGTCCGTGAATTCGCTGCCGACAGCCGGCGCAGGAAGCAGCGCTTCTTTCGCTTCATGAATGAAATTCCCACCCTGCTGATGGTGGTGATCGTCATTATGGTCGTGGTAAAGCCTTTTTGAGGTTTTGCCTTGCTGTGGCCATGAAAATACTGCTTGAGGGAATCGCCGGCTGCGTTTATCGTCCCGGCTTCTTTCCCGAGTGCCTCGCAACCGACTGTCAGTTCGAACTTGACTGGCCTGGTCCGTTCCCGCGAATGCGCATTCCCGATTTCTTCCCTTTTCCAAGAGAGAACTTCCTTCATGGAGCAAATGAAACTTCAGGAGTTGAAAGGCAAGACGCCAACCGATCTGGTCAGCTTTGCCGAAGGTCTCAATGTCGAAAACGCCAGCACGATGCGCAAGCAGGAGCTGATGTTCGCGATATTGAAGAACCTGGCCGAGCAGGACGTCGAGATTATCGGCGAGGGCGTGGTCGAAATACTTCAGGACGGTTTCGGTTTCCTGCGGTCCGCCAGCGCAAACTACTTGCCGGGCCCTGACGATATTTACATTTCACCGTCCCAGATCAGGCGGTTTTCGCTCAAGACCGGCGATACGGTCGAGGGACCGATTCGCAGCCCGAAGGAAGGCGAACGCTATTTCGCGCTGCTCAAGGTCAACACGATCAATTTCGACGACCCGGAGAAGATTCGCCACAAGGTTCACTTCGACAATCTGACGCCGCTCTATCCCGACGAGCGTTTC
>JAUIBM010000616.1 GCA_030428345.1 Alphaproteobacteria bacterium
GTAGATCTTGGAGCCGAAGCCGCCGCCAACATCGGGGGCGATAACGCGCAGCTTGTTCTCCGGCGCAACCTGATAGAAGGCCGAAAGCACAAGCCGGGCGACATGCGGGTTCTGGCTGGTGGTGTAGAGCGTAAAGTGATCCTCGGCCGCGTCATAGGATGCGAGCGCGGCGCGCGGCTCCATCGCATTGGGCACGAGGCGGTTGTTGACGATATCCATCTCGGTGACATGAGCTGAATTGGCCAGCGCCTCGTCCACCGGCCCTTCTTCGCCGATTTCCCAATCGAAGATCAGATTGCCTTCCGCCTCGGGGTGCAGCTGCGGCGCGCCGGGCTTGAGCGCGGAAACCGCGTCGGCGACCGCCGGCAGCACCTCATAGTCGACGCCGACCGCTTCCGCCGCGATACGGGCGTTTTCGATCGTGTCGGCGATCACCACCGCAACCGCGTCGCCCACATAGCGCGCGCGGTCAGTCGCCAGCGCCGACCAGGCGCCCATGTTCATGGGTGCGCCGTTCTTGGAATGAACCATCCAGCCGCAAATCAGATTGCCGATGCCGTCACCGGTCAGTTCCGGCCCTGTGAGCACGGCGTCGACGCCCTTCATGCCAAGCGCCGCGGATTTGTCTATTCCGCGAATCCTCGCATGGGCGTGCGGCGAGCGCACGAAAGCCGCATAATGCATGCCGGCAATCTTGAAATCGTCCGTGTACCGGCCCTTGCCGGTGATCAGGCGCTGGTCTTCCTTGCGAAGCACCCTGGCGCCAATGCCTTCAACTCCCATGATCGTTCTCCTCCGGAACTTGCATTCGGTGTGGCTGGAAACGGCGGCGACACATCCTCCCTGTCGCCGACGCCAGGGTTACTGCGCGGCGGCCGCCTCGATGGCGCGCACGATGTTGTGGTAGCCGGTGCAGCGGCAGATATTGCCCTCGAGCTGCTCGCGGATCGCGGCTTCATCGAGCGTCGAACCGGTCTTCTTGGCGCGGTCGATCATGTCCACAGCCGTCATGATCATGCCGGGGGTGCAGAAGCCGCATTGCAGGCCGTGATGCTCCTTGAACGCCAGTTGGACCGGATGCAGTTCGCCGCCATTGGCCAGGCCTTCGATGGTCACCACGGTCGTCCCGGAGGCTTGCGCAGCCAGCATGGTGCAGGCCTTCACCGCGCGTCCGTCGACATGCACGACGCAGGCGCCGCATTGCGACGTGTCGCAGCCGACATGCGTGCCGGTGAGATTGAGATGCTCGCGCAAGAATTCCACAAGCAAGGTGCGGTCCTCGACCTCGCGCGTCACCTCCTTGCCATTCACCGTAAGTGTCACGGTTGCCATGCATTCCCTCCCTGATAAGCGGATAGGTCCGATCTGCCGGACGTTACAGAAGACTTCACTGAAGAATTGAACCCGTCAATGCCGCGCAAACGTCAATTCGTTCCCGCGTCGACTTCAGCCCTCCTGGCCCGGCAGCGGCTTCCGCCGGATCGTTCCTCAGGCTGGGGAGTGTGGCGCAGTCCATTGCCCTCGGCAAGTACGCCGAAAGACTAAATTGACGCGGCCCGGCCCCCACCGGCCTCGGTGGGCCGGGCCTGCATGTTATTTCAGCCTGCCCAGAATCTCGGCAGTGGGGAAGCAGGTCGGCGCAGCTCCTTGCCCGGCCTGCCATTCGCCGATCGAGCGCCGCGTCCGGAAGCCGGGAAACCCGTCTGCACCGCCGACATCATAGCCCTCGCGCTCTAGCAGTCTTTGCAATGCGGCGATGTCGGAACGAAACATCGAGCCAATCGCCTCCCAGTCACCCCGGAATGCCTTGCCGCCATACTGGATCCGGTCGGCGGCGTGGCCAATGAAGAGCGCATAGAGGTCGCTCTCGTTATAATCCTTCAGCACATAGAAATTCGGCGTCACGACGAATGCCGGGCCATGGCGGCCGGCGGGAAACAGCAGGAAGCCCTCGCTTGCCGCTTCGTTAGCCGGAAAGGGGCGGCCATTGACTCGCTCGACGCCCATCGCCGCCCATTGCGAGATCGGCCGGCCGCGATCCGGCCCCTCCAGCGCGCATGAAACGCCGGCCGGCACGCGAACCTCAAAGCCCCAGTCGCGGCCGGCGACCCAGCCATGACGGGCGAGATAATTGGCGATGGAGGCGAGCGTGTCGGCGCGGGAATTCCAGATATCGGCCTTGCCGTCGCCATCGCCGTCCGCCGCGTGCTGCAGATAGG
>JAUIBM010000617.1 GCA_030428345.1 Alphaproteobacteria bacterium
CAGCAATGCGGGCGGGGAAACCGAGAAGGCGATCAGGGAAAGCAGCGGGTCCTGCGCGATCATCACGGCGACCAGCGCGATCACCGTCATCAGATCCCTGCCCAGCGTGGTGGAAAGGGTGACGACGACGGTCTGGGCGGCCTGCGCATTCTGCGAAATGCGGGTGACGAACTGGCTCGTGTGCTTGTTGGAGAAGAACTCGACCCGCATGGAGAGCAGCTTGCGGATCATCTGCTGCTGCAGGCCGGCAGTCACCGAATTGCCGATCCGGGCGAGCGCCACGGTGTAGAAATAGGTCGAGGCGCCCCTGATCGCCGAGATCGCCACGATGGCGAGGGCAAAGCCGAGGATGACGCTCGAATTCCGGGAAACGAAGATATCGTTGATGATGTCGCGCATCATCCAGGCCGTGCCCGCGGTCGAAGCGGCCGCAAGGGCCATGCAGAGCAAGGCGAAAAGATAGGTCGGAACATGCTGGCGGAAGTTCTCGCGGAACAGCCTGCGCACCACGACAAACGCGTTGTCGTCCGGCTCGCCCTTGCGCCCCTTTGCGCCGACAATCCCGGCCACCCAGGAAAACCAGGGGAACTGCCTGGTGGAGCGGGCGGGTTTCTTCATCGCCCTGCTGCCTCGTAAAGCCTGGAGACGCCGCCCAGCATCGCCTTGATTCGGCCGTGCGACCAGCCGATGGAGCGCAATGCGATGACCGGCGAGGCCTTGCCATAGACCGGGACGAGGAAGAGCGCGAGGCCGAGCACAAGCTTGATGGCGGCGGTGATCGGCGTGACGATGAAGTCCTTCGGGCGCATGCCGGATCGCTTCATGCGGAAATGGTTGAGCGACTGGGCCGAGGCCCGCCGGAACTGGTAGGCCAGGGACAGGCGATCCAGCGTCTGGGTCTCGTAGACCTTCGCCGTCTCACACCAGGCGGCCGTGCAGCCGGCGGCGATGGCATCACGGAAGAACGCCGTGTCCGACCCGCCGGTAAAACGCAAACGCTCGTCAAAGCGCAACCGGCTACCCTCCAGCCAGTGCATGTCGCAAAGCCAGTTGTTCGTCACGATCGTGAATTTGCGCGAGGAGCGCGCAGCCCTCGCCGTTGCCGCCATCTTTCGCGCGGCGCGGTCCTGAAGGCTCGAATTGATCAGCCGCTGCAGGAAGCCCGCGCCCGGGGGCGGGGCGGCCACGAATACCGACCCGCCGATCAACCGCGCTCCGCTCACGGCATGGCAGTCGACCAGCGCCCTCAGCCAGTTCCGGTCGGCGCGCTCGTCATCGTCGATGAAGCACAACAGATCGGCCCCCTGCTTGCGCGCCTCGTCGATCGCGCGGTTGCGCGCGAAGGGAATCCCGCTCCGCGCCTCATGGACGTAAACCGTCTTAACGGCGCATTCGCCCTCAGTCCAAGCGCGCACGCTCTGCCGGGCGCCCGCCGACGGATCGTTGTCAACCACAAGCACGGTCATGTCGCAACCCTGCGGCCGCGCCATCGCATGCAGCGAGGCAATGCAGTCCAGAAGCAATTGCGTTCGTCCGCTGGTCGCCACGGCGACGACGATCCGCAAGGGCTTCGACCCGGATTCAGCCGGCACGCGGCCAATCCCCGGGAGCGCGCATTCCCGCCGCCCACAAGGCGCGATAGACGGAATTGATCGCCTCCACTTCCAAATCCAGCCCGAAATTTCTCGCGACATGGGACCGGGCGGCCGTGCCCATGCGTTTGCGCAACGCTTCGTCGCCGATCAGCTTACCGAGCGCGTGCCCGATCTCGCCGGCATCGTTGGGGGAGATCAGATAGCCGGCTTCTCCCTCGACGATCTGCTGTTCGAAGGCCCCGACCCGCGCCGCGACGACCGGCACGCCGCTCGCCATCGCCTCCAGCGGCGTGACGCCGAACCCCTCCCAGCGCTGCGGGGCGACATAGATGTCCAGCGCCTGGTACCAGCGGGAAACCTCCCAGACCGGCACCTCTGGCGGGAACAGCAGACGGTCCGGCAGGCCCGCAGCCTCGACCTTGGCGCGCAGTTCTTTTTCGAACGCCACGTGTTTTTCCGTCGCGCGGCCCATCACCAGGCCCACCGCATTGGGGTGCGCCTTCAGCACCTCGAGCATGGCGTCGACAAAGACGTCGGTGCCTTTTTGCGCCCGGATGCGGCCGTAGCAGCCGATCAGGATAGCGTCGTCGGGCAGGCCCAGCTCCCGCCGCAGCGCC
>JAUIBM010000618.1 GCA_030428345.1 Alphaproteobacteria bacterium
GCCCTTCTGGTCCTTGCACGCAGTGAAGCGGCGACCGGCCAGAAGGACAGCGCCGCGAAGAACCTTGAAAGGGCGGCGGGCTTCGCGCCCGAAAACAGCGACCTTCGCACCGAGATCGGGCAGATCTACACGCAGATGGGACTTGTAGAGCAGGCGGCCAGGAGTTTCGGCATCGCGATCTCGTTGAACAGGCGCAATTGCAACGCGCTCTTCAACCTGGCGAACGCGCTGAAAACCCTCGGGCGATCCGACGACGCCATCACCGCCTATTCGCAGGCGCTCGAAATCAATCCGGAGCATGTGGAGGCCTTGAACAATCGCGGCGCGACGCTGCAGGTGCTCGATCGCGACGAGGAGGCGCTGCGCGACTTCGAGGCCGCGATACGCATCGACGGCCGACATCTCTTCGCCTGGTTGAACAAGAGCGTTTCGCTCACCAAGGTCAAGAAGACAGAGGAAAGCCTTGCGGCGCTGGAAGTTGCTTTCTCGATCAATGCCAGCATGCCGGAAACCTTCCAGAACTATGGCTTGGCATTGGTGCAGCTCGATCGGCATGAGGAAGCGCTGGGCTATTTCGATGCGGCGAGCATGCTTGCGCCCGAAAGGCTGCAAGGCCTACTGTCCAAGGGCAACGCGCTGCATTCGCTCGGCCGGTATTCGCAGGCGATCGATACCTTCCGCGAAGCGATCGAGAAAGACGCCGGCTACACCGACGCCTATATCAATTCCGCCGGATCGCTGCAGGAACTCGCCAGGCATGATGAGGCCATCGCGATCATGGATCGGGCGCTCGCCGTCCGGCCGGGATATCCAGAAGCCTTCTGGAACAAGGCCAATTCGATGCTCCCGTTTGGCCCGTCCGAAGAGGCATGGAAGGCCTATGAGCATCGCCTTCACATTTCGGTCGGCGAGCCGTTGCCCGATTTCGGCCTGCCGCTGCTGGGACACGATGTCCCCGACGGCAAGAAGATACTCGTCCAGTGGGAGCAGCGTTTCGGCGACGTCATCCAGATGCTTCGCTACGTTCCCGACATGGTCGCGGCATGCGAATGCCATTGGCAGGTCGCCGATTCGATGCTGGATCTGGTCAGGGCCAGCTTCCCCGAGATCAGCATTTGCGGGCGGTCGGAACGTCCCCCGGGGCTTGACGCCCGCACGCCCTATACCAGCCTGCCGCTCAATCTGAGAACGTTCTCGGTCGACGCCATTCCCGCCGGAACGCCCTATCTCACCGCCTCCGGCGCGAGCCAGGAGAAGTGGCGCGGACGGGCCTCCTCGCAGGGCCGGCGCGTCGGGATCGCCTGGCGCGGCAACCCGCTCCCACCCGGCCGCACGGTTCCTCTCGAAAAGGCGGCTCCGTTGCGGGAGGCGTTCGGGTCGACCCTCGTCTCCCTGCAGATGGATCCCACCGATGAAGAAGCGCGGCTTCTCGAGCGCTTCGGGGTTCCCGACCTGGGAAGCGAAATCAAGACCTTCGACGACAGTGCGGCGCTGCTGAACGATCTCGATCTGGTGATCACGATCGATACGGCTGTCGCCCATCTGGCCGGCGCGCTGGGCCGCAAGACATGGGTCCTGCTGAAATACGGTGCCGACTGGCGATGGATGCTGGAGCGCAGCGACAGCCCCTGGTATCCGACCGCCACATTGTACCGGCAGAGCACTGTCGGGGAATGGAAGGACGTGATCGACCGGGTCACGGGCGATCTGGGCGCCTTTCTGCGCGACTGACCCGCCGGCGCGCCGTCAGGTCGGAAAGATCAGCGGAATAAATCGGCGATCGGGCGCGAACACGCGGCGCTTGATCCGGTGGCCGGCCAGCCGGAGCGGTCCGATCTGCGGCAGCGTCGCCCTTACCCCGCACCAGATCCTGTGCCAGGCGTCGTCCAGTTGGTGCGGGCCTTCGCGTTCGGCCAATTCGTCCATGAAGCGCTTGATCGCGTTGACCGCCCAGGCCGAATGCCCGGCGGTGACGTTGTCGGCCGCATTGTGAACATCGACGAAGAGGGTCGGGAAGCGGAATTTTCGCAAGGTGTCGCGCGCCTCCATATAGGGAGCGCCGACGCCGGCCAGTTCCACCGCAAGATTGAGCCCGAGGATTTCCGGCATGAAATGGCGGGGAAAACAGGAGATCGCCAGCCAAAGGGTCGGCACCTCGAAGGATTCGGTCTCCAGCCGTTCCCAATGGGCGAATTCGCGCATTGGGAACG
>JAUIBM010000040.1 GCA_030428345.1 Alphaproteobacteria bacterium
GGTCAGCGGAATACCGGCCAGGGACAGCAGTACGGTAATGAGTACCGCAGAGAGCCAGGAATTACGCCAGAACAGGCCACGGAAATCCGCAAGCGTATCCAGTTCCTTCTCACTGTTGGAAATGGCACTGATGACGGCAAAGCCGGCAATGGACATCAGGAAGTACGCCAGTATGTAAAAGCTCATGCTTTCAACAGACAAGGCATCGGCAATACCGGCAGCGGCAATGACCACCACCAGCAGGTAGCCCAGATGGGCAATCGAGGAATAGGCAAACAGGCGCTTGATGTTGGTCTGCATGACCGCCAGCAGGTTGCCGATGATCATGGAGGCCGCCGCCATGGCCGTTCCACCAATCAATCTAGTCAGGGTCTTGAGCATTTCGCCTGTTCCTTCCTTCTATTGTTAGTTACTGAACCATCTGTCCGTCACCCAAGCGCCACCGGTCGCCCTTCGCGGCAGGATTTCTCCGCCGCCAGACAGACCTCCACCGCAACACGCGCCTCTTGCGGGGAAAGGATCGACCTTCCCTCGCGAAAACCGGCAAACGCCGCGCGCAGATTCTCCTCCAGTTCAAACACCTCGCCGGAGCGGGGTATCTCGACAGTCTCCACCGCGCCTTCGCCGCGCTGCACCTTCAGTTCGAAATCGGGATGCATGGTGCGATCGAGCGCCCCGGACCACCACGTCCGTACGCCGCCGGCCGTGCCTCCGATTTCAAGGACGGTGTGGTGTTCGAATCCGGAAAGGCACTGGCTCAGAACAGCGCTCGAGCCGTCTTCCCATTCCAGCACGGTAGCGAAATTGTCGGTCAGATAGCCGCGCGAACCATTGCCGTAGGCGGTGACCCGCGCCGGCTTGCCGTTCTCGGCCGCGTACCACATCACCAGATCGAAGAAATGCACCAGTTCCTCGAGCACCCAGGATCCGACCTGCGCCGCATCGTAGCGCCAGCCGCCGGACCCCTGCCTGAACTTGTGCCGGTAGAGCGAGAAGTGCTGGTATCGAACCTTGCCTATATCGCCGGCGGCGACGATGTCGCGAACGCCGCGCCATTGATGCGACACCCGCAATTCGTGATTGAGCGCCACCAGACGGCCGGCCTTTCCAGCGGCGGCGATGACCTCGTCGCATTGCTCCAGCGTGATTCCGAGCGGTTTTTCAAGAAACACATTCGCCCCAGCCTGCAAGGCTTTGACCGCAAAGGCTGCGTGGACATTGTTTGGAGCGGTCACATCGACGACGTCGAAGCCGCCGGCCGCCAGCATCTCGTCATAGTCGCGATACCGCGCGGCATTCGGCGCGTGTTCCCGCGCGGCCTCGTCCGATCTCGACGAGTGGCAATAGATCGAGGCGATCTCGGCGCCTTCAATGGCGTCGATGGCCCGGCAATGCATCTGGCCCCATGCTCCGAAGCCGGCAAGCGCGATGCGGGTCGTCTCGTTGTTCATCTGATTGCCTTTCCGCTCGCTGTATCGAAAATATGCGCGCGGGCGGGATTGACGCCGAAGCGCACCCTCTCCCCGCCCTTTGGCCGCACGTTCTGCTGGACCCTCGCTGTGATCGCGTGGCCTCCGACATCGGCGAATATCAGCGTGTCGGGCCCGAGCGCCTCGATAACGTCGACCACGCCCTCTACCGCCACCTCGCCCGGCCCGGCCTCATCGCTCAGGATCGAAAGATCCTCGGGCCGGATTCCGATCGTCAGATTGCCGGCCGCCAGAGCCTCGGCCGGCGCGTTCGGGTATGCGAAGCCCTGGTCGCCCGCGACCTGCAGTCCGCCCTCGCCATTCGCCCTGGCGGGAAGAAAATTCATGGTCGGCGACCCGATGAAACCGGCGACGAACAGCGTGTCCGGCTTGTGATAGACCTCATCGGGCGTGCCGATCTGGTCGATCCTGCCGCCATTCATCACCACCACGCGATCCGCCAGGGTCATCGCCTCGACCTGGTCATGCGTCACATAGACGGTCGTCACGCCCAGCTTGCGATGCAGCTTCTTGATTTCCAGCCGCATCGAGCCGCGCAGTTTTGCGTCCAGGTTCGAAAGCGGCTCGTCAAACAGGAAAACCTGCGGCTTGCGCACGATGGCGCGCCCCATGGCGACGCGCTGCCGCTGACCGCCCGACAATTGCTTGGGCCGGCGGTCGAGCAGGTCCTGCAGTCCCAATATCTGGGCCGCCTCCCGCACGCGCCCGTCGATCTCCGGCTTCGCCGTCTTGCGATAGCGCAGCGAGAACGCCATGTTCTCGTAGACCGACATATGCGGGTAGAGGGCGTAATCCTGAAACACCATCGCGATGTCGCGGTCGCGCGGCTCCACCTCATTGACGACGCGACCCCCGATCAGGATTTCGCCGCCGGAAATGTCCTCAAGGCCCGCGAGCATGCGCAGCGAGGTGCTCTTGCCGCAGCCGGAAGGGCCGACGAGAACCAGAAACTCGCCATCGTCGATCGCCAGATCGATCCCGTGCACCACCTGCACGGCGCCGTAGCGTTTGACCAGATTCCGGAACTCGACTGTCGCCATCGTCACGCGCCCTTGCGGATCTTGTGTTGTTCGGCGATCGACCGAAAGTGCTGCGAGGCGCTCCTTGCCGCCTGGAACACCATCGCCGCGTCATTGGAGACCGCGACGAAATCATAGCCGTTGCGCAGGTGCCGCTCGGCAAGCTCCGCATTGGCGGACATCACCCCCACTGCCTTGCCCGCCGCGCGAACCTCGGCCGCCGCAGCGTCGATTGCCGCCGTGACATCGGCGTCGCCTGCCTTGCCGATCTTGCCCATGCTGGCGGCCAGATCGCCCGGCCCGAAGAAGACCGCATCCACCCCGTCGACCGCCGCAATCTCGCCGACCCTGTCGAGCGCCAGCCGGGTCTCGGCCTGGACGATCAGGAACAATGTATCGGAAGCGTGGGCCAGATAATCGGGATCGAAACCGAAGCGGCTGGCGCGATGCATCGCCGCCACGCCCCGCCTGCCGCGCGGCGGATAGTGCATCGCCTGCACCGCCTCGCGGGCTTCGTCGACCGACTGGACATAGGGCAGCATGACGGTGCGCGCGCCCGCATCCAGATATTGCTTGAGCAGGATCGGATCGTTCCAGGGCAGACGCACGATCGGCACGGTGCGCGTCGCGGCCAGGATGCGCAGATGCATCATGGCGTCGGCCAGCGTCACAGGCGAATGCTCGCCATCGACCAGCAGCCAGTCATATCCGGCGAGGCTGAGCCCCTCGGTGACGTTGAACGAGTTCAGCATCGACCAGACACCGATCAGCGGCTGGCCCGCCTGCAGCGCACGAGCGAACGGATTTCCAACCGCTTCGGCGAACCCCGCATCCATTCGGTTCATTTCAGGCCACCCTCCCACGCGCATCGATATTCAGCCGCGAAGAGATCACGCCGTCGCGCACGGTCTGGATCTCGTCGTACATGTTGACGACCGGGCAAACGTGATTGGGCAGCACCCGCACGATTTCCCCGATAGCGGGAACATTCGGGCAGTCGGAAACATCGACGAAGCCGTGCTCCTCGGCGAAGCGCACCAGCCTGGCCTGCGGGTAATCGGGAAAGAAGCCGTAGTCCGCGAACCCGACCAGTTCGCTCGTAAGCGCTTTCGATCCGGCGTCGAGCATCACCCGGTTGCTCGCGGGGTGCGAGACCACGGTCGAATAAACAAACAATGCGCAGTCTTGCGGCCGGGCCGCCCCAAGCGAGACCATCTGACGGTCGTTGAAGATGCAGGTTCCAGCCCGGAACTCGGTCTCGCTGAACTGCCCGGCATAGGCGAGGTTGGGCGTGCCGCCCGCCGAGACGGTTTCGATGTCGAGTCCGCGCTGGGCGCAGAGCCCGCGCGTCTCATCGACAAAGGCCCGGGCCTCGGCGCAAGCGCCATTGGGCGGATAGAGCAGCAAGCCGGCGAACGCCAGGTCGGGTAATTCGCTGATCGCCTGCGCAAGGGAGGCGGCCGCCTCCGGCGTGGCGACGCCGCAACGCTCGCGGCCGGTATCGCACTCCACCAGCACGCGCAGCCGCTTGCCGCTGCCGGCGACGGCTTTGCCCAGATCCATCGCCACGATCCAGTTGTCGCACGCAACGGTGAGCGATACGCGGGAATTGAGCCTGGCAAGCCTCGGGTGCTTGGCGGCGCCAAGGATGTTGTAGCTTATCAGGATGTCGTCGATGCCGGCATCGGCCATGACCTCGGCCTCGCCGAGCTTCTGGCAGGTGATCCCGGCGGCGCCGTGCCTGATCTGCAGCCTGGCGAGTTCCACCGATTTGTGGGTCTTGATATGCGGCCGGTTCGCGACCCCGGCCTCGTCGCAAATCCGCTGGGTGCGGATGATGTTTCTCTCCGCGGTATTCCAGTCAATCACGGGGACGGGCGTATCGAGCGGCTGATCCTCGAAGTTCCAGGTCGAACCCGCGTCCCAAGGTAGTGGATCTGCCAATGAAGCGGTCCTCCAAGCGAAGCCTGACCGCACAAGACTGCACGCAGGACGGCGTCCTGACAAGAAAAATCTTACATACCAAGATCAAGTTTCATATCGTGATACTATTGGGTGGCCAATTCGAAGTCCCGGGGCGCCGCCTCGCGCCATTGCCCGCCGATGAGACTGCCGCGCGCGCCCAGAAGCATTGCACCCTCGCGCGTCTGGCCCTGGACGTCGGTGAAGACAAAGCGGCGTTCGATCTGCTCCAGCAGGCTGATATCGGCGGGTCCGCCGACCGACAGGTGCCCCAGGTCCGTGCGCCGCATCGCCCGGGCCGGATTTTCGCTCGCCATCGCCACGACCTGCGGAAGGTCGAGGCCGCAATTGAGCAACTTGCTCATGGTGTGCAGGAGGTCGAAGGCCGGGCCATCGACGCACAGGGCGTGCACGTCGGAGGAAATGATGTCGGGCGGGAAGCCGTCCGCGATCGCCTCTTCGGCGCTCTGGAAGCCGAACGCTCCCATTCCATGGCCGATATCGAACAGCACGCCCCGCTCGCGCGCATCGCGCAGCGCCGGCAACACCAGGCCTTTCTCGTCGACCGGCGCATTTGGCGCCGGCCGGTAGCAATGCGTCAGGACATCGCCCGGCCTGAGCCTTGAAACAATTTCGCCATAGCTTGGCGGCGGCTTGCCGATATGGGTCATCAGCGGCAGGCCGGTGCGCTCCGCCGCCTCGAGCGCCCGCTCCAGCGCAAGCAGGCCGATATCGCCGGATGTGCCCGGACCGAGGCGAACCTTCACCCCGACCACGATTTCACGATTGGCTTCGACAGCAGCGACGCAATGATCCACCGACAGCAATTCGTGGATGGACGCCTCGCCGAACGAATAATTCCGGTCGAAGGCGAATATCCCCGGATAGGAGATGTTGACATAGGCTAGCAGCCGGAACTGGGAACTGGCGAAGACGAAATCCCGCAATCCGGCAAAATTGCCGTAGCCGGCGCTTCCCGCGTCGACCAGCGTCACCGCTCCCGACCGCCGCGCCACCGGCTCGGGATCGACGCCATAGGCTGTCGCCTTGTGATAGATGTGGGTGTGCAGATCGATGAGGCCGGGCACGACGAGCAGACCCCGCGCATCGATGCTGCGCATGCCTTCGACGCCCGGAAGACTGTCCTCGATCGCGGCGATCCGGCCATTGGCGATGGCGATGTCGGCCACCCCGTCGCGCTTGCTGCGCGGATCGATGACGCGGCCGCCTCTGACGACAAGATCGTATCGGTACACCATGGCAGCGGCATCCCCTTGTAGTCGAACACCTGCCCGGTCTCGTGATTGCCGAGCCGGCGAATGATCTCGCGCATCGAAGCGACGCTCTCCTCCACCGGCACGGCGGCGTCCCCGCCCCCGCCCGCGGTGTCGACCCAGCCCGGATGGATCGAGACGACCACGATCCCGCGCGCGAACAGATCGATCGCCAGACTGCGCATCATCGCATTGACGCCCGCCTTGCTGGCGCGATAGCCGTAATGTCCCCCAGACAGGTTGAGCCCGATCGAGCCCATTCGGCTGGTGATCGAGGCGAAACGGCGCATGCGGCTGGCGGCTAAATTATCCACCAATGTCTCGATCAGCCGCAACGGACCGACCGTGTTCACCTCGTACATCTTGCGCACATAGTCGAAATCCAGCGATCCAAGCTTGCCCGTGTCGAGCCCGATGCCGGCATTGGAGACGATGAGGTCGATAGGCTCCGCGCCGAGCGATTGCTTCAAAGCGGCGAACTGCCCGGCTTCGCTGACATCGAGCGCAAGG
Source organism: Alphaproteobacteria bacterium (assembly GCA_030428345.1). Lineage (GTDB taxonomy): Bacteria > Pseudomonadota > Alphaproteobacteria > Rhizobiales > Rhizobiaceae > BOKV01. Next base: position 6,256 of record JAUIBM010000040.1, read on the forward strand.
TGCCGCGCACGAGCCAGATCGCCGTTGCGGTTCGCAATCGATCGATAGGTCGCGATCACGTCCCAGCCGGCAGCATCATATTGCATGGCGAATTCACGCCCGATGCCGGCGTCGCACCCCGTGATAAGCACCGTGCTCATGGCTCTCTTCCTCATGCCCCCTTGAAGTCGTGATCGAAAAGCGGTTCGGGCAAACCTTTCGCGCCCAAGCCGGTGATGCTGAACAGCTTGCCGGCGTCGGGCCAGGCTGCCCGCTCATCGTCAGGGAGCATGGCGGTCGCCGAAGTGACGAACATGGTGGACAGATCGTCGCCGCCGAAAGCCACCATGGTGGGATGCTTCGCCGGAACGGCAATGCGCTCCAGCATCTTTCCGGCAGGAGAAATGCAGGCGACCGCGCCGCCATGCACAAGGGCGCACCAGTAATTGCCCTCCGCGTCGCAGGCGGCGCCGTCCACCCTGCCCTCGATATCGGCCGTCGAGAAAAACAGGCGGCGATCGGAAATCTTCCCCGTCGCAAGGTCGAAATCATAGACCCACACGGTCTCGTCCCGGCTGTCGGCGAAATACATCCGATCATTGTCGGGAGAGAACGCAATGCCGTTTCCGATGATGAAACCGTCGTCCATGCGGTTGACGCTCAGATCGGGGTCAAGGCGGTAAAGGACCGAATTCCGCCCCCTGAAATCGGAGTCCGCGCTTGCGCACCAGTAACGGCCCGCCCGGTCGCATTTGCCGTCATTGAGGATCATGCGTGGATCGCCCGGCAGCGGATTGACGATCGGCGTCACGCTGCCCGCTTCCAGATCGATGGTGTTGAAGCCGGTGCGCATCGCGCCGACAAGCGTCCCGCAACGCGCGAACACGAAGGAGCCGATATCGCCCGGCATGGCGAAGCTCTCCACTTTGCCCGATTGCGGGTCGAGGCGGCGGATGGCGGGCGCAAACGCATCCACCCAGTAGAGCTTGCCGTCCTTGGCGCGCCATTGCGGCGCTTCGCCCAGAATGTCCGGCAGGTCCGTGACGATCTCGACATCAACCATGCTTCGCCGCCCGATAGCTGTAGCAGGCGCTGTGCTCGGCTTGTTCGTCGGGCATCAGCACCCGGATCGACGGCCGGTCGGTGAACTCGCCGTCGAAGCCGGCCGGCGCGCCATGGCCTGTCCAGCTTTCGATCGATAGAAACCCTGCCCCTTCGCGGGTCCAGATCGCGAAATGAGGGAAATCCCCGTTCTCGACCACGATGGCGGAACCGTCCGGGCGCTCGAACACGATGCGCCTGCTGCGCGCATCGATGAAGCAGACGGCTTCATCGCCCAGATTTTCCGGGGTGAGTGGCATGCTTCGGCCATCGAACTGCAGTGGGCGGGTGCGATCGTCAAAAAAGCCATCGGGCGTGATGATTGGCACGCTCGGGGATTCGTCCCGGTCGAAGGTCACGAACGCCGCCACTCCGGCGGCATCTCGGTCCGGCCATATGAAGCCGGGATGCAAGCCGATCGCATAAGGCATTGGCGTATCGCCGGTATTTTCGGTTCTGGTACGAACCGTGATGGAGTCGGGACCGGCCTCGAATTCCACCGTCAGCCGGAAGGAGAAGGGATAGAATTGCCTGGTTGTCTCGGCATCGGAGAGCGTGAACACAATGCGCCGCTCGTCCGCGCCATCCACCGCAAAGTGCGAACCGGGCGCGAAACCGTGGACCGGCATCGGGTAGCTCTTGCCGCCGACGCGAATGGCGTTCTCATGCGACCTGCCGACGGTGGGAAACAGGATCGGCGCGCTCCGCGACCAGAAAGCGGGATCGCGCTGCCACATCATTTCCTGCCCACCGACGCGCCACGAAATGAGTTCTGCCCCGAGGGCTGCGATGCTCGCCTCGCATTCTTCCTCGCCGATCCGCAGCAATCCGGTCACTGACGAACCCGCACGATCATCTCGATCTCGACCGTCATGCCGTTCGGCAGGCTGCCGACGCCGATCGCCGATCGCGCATGGCGGCCCTTTTCGTCGAAGACTTCGAGCATCAGTTCGGAAAAGGCGTCGATTACCTTGGGATGCTCGCCAAAATCGGGAACCGCGTTGACGAGACCCAGCACCTTGACGACTCGCTCCACCTTTTCCAGCGAGCCGACGGCGCCCGCAATCGCCGCCAGGAGATTGACGCCGGTAATCCGGGCATCCTCGCGCGCCTCCTCGAGCGTCACGTCTCCCCCGACCTTGCCGGCCCGGCGCGTTCCATCGGCGCGGCGCGGCCCCTTTCCTGAAAGATAGAGCAGTCCATCGTCCAGCACCGCATCCACATACGCGTTGACCGGCGAGGCTAGTGTGGGGAGATTGATTCCGAGCGCTTCAAGGCGTTCGGCGCTTCCCGGCGCTCCGGCGAGTTGCCGGCCCTTTGCATCAGTCATGGCGCTTGTACCCCAGTTTCTCCGAAAGGCGCTCCGCGCCGGCCTTTATGGCCTCGACCAAGACGGCGAAACGCGCCGAATCGGCGGCAATTCCCAGCGAGGAAACGCTGAGTCCGGCGACAATGCCGCTCGCGTTGCGCACCGGCGCAGCCGCGCAAGCGACCAGATTGTTGTATTCGCGATCGTCCACTGCATGCCCGCTCTCGCGCACCTTGCGCAGTTCCTCGCCAAAGCGCTCGGGATCGGTAATCGTCTGCGGCGTCTGCGCGGCCATGCCGCCGGCATCGAGCATGGCCCGCACCTTCGCCCATTCCATATCCGCGCAGATGACCTTGCCCAGCGCCGTGCAATGGATGGGCCGGCGCGAGCCAATCTGCGTGTTGATCTTCAGCGCAAGATTTTCAGGCTCGATCTTTTCGACATAGACGATCTCGTTGCCGACGAGGATCGCCAGCTGCACCGTCTCGCCGAGTTCGGCGCTTATCGCCTCCATGATCGGTCGGGCCTGTTCGCGAAGATCGTTTCGGCGGCTTGCGCGCGAGGCCATGTCGAAGATCGCCGGCCCCAGTCCCCAGAACTTTCCTGAGCCTTCCTTTTCCGCGAGCCCATTCTGCTCGAGCGATTTGAGAAAGCGGAGCGCCGTCGCCTTGTGCAACCCTGTGGCCTGCGTGAGTTCGGTGAGCGTCAGCCCGTCCGGATTGTGCGAGAGCACCGCCAGCACCTCCGCCGCCCGGTCGATGACCTGTACCTTCTGCTTCTGGTTGGAGGGCGGCTTCATGTCTTCCTGCAAACATTCAACACATGACCGATCTGGCTCGAACAAGCGGAACCCCCGCACATGGCCGACCGGCTGCGCAGCATATCCACAGACGCCTCAAGGTATCAACATGCAATTTTTGGTATCGCTGCGTGATACTATGCCGAAGCAAACCGGGCGGCGATCCTCACAACTCGACCCGGTATCGCGCCATCGCCTCCATATCCGGCTGGACGCCAAGGCCCGGGCCTGAGGGCACGTTCATGTCGCCGGACGCGGTGACGGTTGGGTAGTTTTGAACGAACACATCGCGCAGCACATTGGGGTTCGCATCGACCTCCAGGACGCCCGAGCCGCCGACAGCGGCGAGGAGGTGCAGCGAGGCTACGAGCCCGACCCCGCCGCCCAGCCAGTGCGGACAGAAGACAAGCCCGCGCTCAAGCGCCTGCCGGCCAACAGGGACGCAGCCGCTGAACCCGCCCCATTTCCCGATATCGGGCTGCAGGAAGGACGCGCCGCTTTCCGCCATCATCTCCGAGAATTCGGCCTCCCCGCGCAGGTTTTCGCCCAGTGCAATGGGGATTGGCGAACCTTTCGCCATCTTCCGCCACACAGCCGGCGGCTGGTCGGCGCGCATCGGCTCTTCCAGCCAGAGCGGCGCGAACGGCGCCAGCGCATCGGCCATCTCGCGAGCTTCGTCCAGCGACCATGCCTGGTTGGCGTCCACCATGATCGCACGGTCCGCACCCAGCGCCTCGCGCATCGCCCGCAGATTGCCCACGTCCCGGTCCTTGCCGAACCCGACCTTGAGCTTGAAGCGCCGATACCCCTCCTGCTGCTTTTCTAGGGCGAGCGCCACCGGCGCACTCGCATTGATGCCGCTGGCGTAGACCGGAACGCCTTCGACATTCTCATCCCGGAACAGGCGGTAGAGCGGCAAGCCGCAGCGCCGCGCGACCATGTCCCAGATCGCGATGTCGATGCCTGCGATGGATTGGGCGAGCGGCCCCGGTTCTCCGCTCTGGATCGCCAGCACTTCCGTTGCGCTCGAAAGATGCCGCCAGGCGTTGGCGGGATCGGCAAACGCCCTGCCCAGGCACGATGGCGCGAGAACGTGGTTCACCAGTCGCGCCCGATGCTCGGCGCCGACGGACGGGAAATTGCACCATACCTCGCCCCAGCCGACATCCCCTTCGCTGGAAATCGCGCGGACGAACAATGCCGGGCGATCCCTCATTGTTCCGAACGATGTGACGACCGGTTCATCGATCGGAACGCGAAAAACATGGGCCTCAAGGTGTTTCAGCGTGAATGAAAGTTCCAAGCGCCCCTCCCCGGCTTCAATCGGATTCGACGTGAGGTTAGCGCAAATCGACGCGCTGAAAATCGCAATTCGGCGCGCTGCTTTCCGCAAGGCCTGCGCGCCGCATCCCCACATCATGGCGAAGATGGGTTTTGACGGCGCGCCGATCCGTGCGAAGAATGGCGCGAACGCGAAGCATGACGGGAGGCAGGAATACATGTCACGCGACAGGAGACCGGTTTACGTGCTCGGCGGCAGCCAGAGCGATTTCGCCCGCAACTGGTCGCGCGAGGGGCTGGGAATCGATGCGATCATGAGCGAGGTCCTGCAGCAGGGACTGGAGAGCGC
>JAUIBM010000619.1 GCA_030428345.1 Alphaproteobacteria bacterium
CATGGCCCGCCCGGTGTTCGTGCTGGCGAAGGAATCGCGAACCAACGCAATGGTCAGCACCATCAGGAAGGACGCGCCTGCGCCCTGGATGGCCCGAGCCGCCACCAGGGCAGGAAGGCCGGTCGCCATGGCGCACCCCAATGAAGCCGCGGAGAAAAGCGCCAGGCCGAAGACGAGCATACGCCGGCGCCCGAAGGCATCGCCGAGCCTGCCGGCGATGAGCGCGCCCAGGGTGAGGGTCGCCAGATAGGAAAAGACAACCCACTGGACCCGGTGAATTGGGGCGTCGAACGCTTGGGAGAGCGCCGGAAGGGCAATGTTGGCGATGCTGGTGCCCAGGCTCGCCAGCAGCATCGAGACGGAAAGGCACACGAGCGCGCCGACCTCTCCGCTCTTGCGCATGCTCGTTTTTTCGGACTGCATTTTGGGTGTCTCCCTTGCCTTGGTGTCGGATCGGGAGCACGCTACGAATTCAAGTCAACTTGAGGTCAAGCATGAAATTGCTGGATATCGGCGAGGTCGCCGATCGTGCGGGTTTGCCCGCTTCCGCATTGCGCTATTACGAGGAGATCGGACTGATTTCCTCCGCCTCGCGCCATGGGTTGCGGCGTCAGTTTCCACCGGAAGTTCTGTTGCAACTCAAGCTGATCGCCATGGGCAAGGCGGCCGGGTTCTCGCTCGAGGCAATCGCGGGGATGTTTGGGCGGGACGGGACGCCGAATATTGACCGGCAGGATATGCACAGCCGCGCAGAGGCATTGGACCGCCAGATTCGGGAATTGTCGGTGCTGCGCGATTTGCTGCGCCACGTCGCCGAATGTCCCGCGCCCTCGCATCTTGAGTGCCCGACCTTCAAGCGTCTGGCGAACCTTGCCGGGCGCCGGGGGCGGAGCGACGCCGGCAGGCGATTACGGAAGCAGCCGCGCGCCTGATGATGCGCTGGACGCCTCTCCACGGCCAGATGCGCGGCTGGCTTCCGCGCATCTGCAGCGTTGCTGCCATCCAATCCCGAAGGCAGCCGGGCGCGAGACTTTCTCGCTTACTTCTCCTGCAGGGTCTCGACGTAATAGATCACGGAAAGCAGCTTGCCCAAGGCGATGAAGGACTGCGTTTCATCCGCCGTCGGATCGTCCAGCACCCCGACCTGAAAATAGTCGCCCCACACGGGCATCGCCGTATCTCCGTGGGCCTTGGTCTTCCGGGTCGCCTTCAGGGTCTGATAGACGAGCTCAAACGGATAGACGCCGCCATTTTCCTTGGAAAGCTGGGAAAGCGCCTTCGGCTTCACCTTGAACAGATCGGCGATCACCCCGTCTCCGTTGCCCTGTTCTCCGTGGCAACTGGCGCAAAGCTCCTGGAAAACGGTCTGGCCGAGCTTCAATTCGTCATCAAGCGCGTTCGCCGAGGCGGGCGCCAAGGCGCATCCCAGGGCGAGGGTGACTAGTGCGATTGTCTTCCTTGTCATGACTTTATCCTCCCGTTCGTCAGGTCCCGTGACATGAACCTTGGGACCGAACGGACTGGACGTCGTTGACGTGCGTCAACCACGGCGCACCGTATGTGCAGGCGGGCCGCTGAAATGCACGCTTCAGGGATATTGCAGGAAGCGCGCTAACCGCGCTGGTAGAACACCTGCCGAACGTCGATATTGCCGCTCAGGAAGCCGGCCTCGCAATAATGCAGGTAGAATTCCCACATGCGCTTGAAGCGCTCGTCGAAGCCGAGCGGCTTGATCTCGTGCCAGGCCTCGCGGAACCGGTCGCGCCATTCGGCCAATGTCCGGGCATAGTCGTGGGCGAATATCCGCTCGGACGAAAGCAGCAAGCCGGCGTCGCGCCCGAGCCGGCCGAGGATCGAGGGCGAGGGCAGCATGCCGCCCGGGAAGACATAACGCTGGATGAAATCGGGCTCGGAGCGGTAGCGATCGTACCGTCGGTCGGCGATGGTGATGATCTGCAGGCCGGCGCGCCCGCCAGCCTTCAGGCATTCGCGAACGCGCTCGAAATAGGTCGGCCAATAGCGCTCGCCGACCGCCTCGAACATTTCGATCGAGGCGATGCGGTCATAGGTTCCACGCTCGTCGCGATAGTCCTGGAACTTGATGTCGACCTTCTCGTTCAGGCCGGCGCGAAACACGCGTTCGCGGGCGTAATCATATTGTTCCTTGCTGATGGTCAGGCCGTTGACGTGGCAGCCGATCTCCCTG
>JAUIBM010000620.1 GCA_030428345.1 Alphaproteobacteria bacterium
CGACGGGCCGCCGCGTTTCGGATTGACGGTGACGCGCAAGGTCGGCAATGCCGTCATTCGCAACCGCATACGCCGCAGATTGCGCGAAGCGGTGCGTCTCACGGCCGACGGCCACGCCATGGACGGCCACGACTACGTACTGGTCGGGCGGGCCGAGGCCCTGGACGAGAATTTCAGCGTTCTGACCGCCGAAGTCGCGCGGGTCCTTGACCGCGTGTCGCGGTTCGGTGCAAACCCGGTACATTCCGACAAGAGGCGCCCCGGTCGAAAATAAGACCGGCGCAGGTCGCGTTCGCGACTCCAAAGGAGCTACGTTTCATGGAGACGAACCGGAACACCTTCCTTGCCATTGCACTCTCCTTGGTGGTGCTGGTCGCTTGGCAGTTCCTTTATATCGGCCCCAAGATGAAGGAAGAGCGCCGTGCCGCCGAGATCCAGCGGCAGCAGCAGGAGACGGCCGCCCAGCAGGCCTCGCCGCAGGCCGGCGGTTCTGCGGCTCCCGGTTCCACGGCTCAGGCGCCCTTGCCGGGTGCGACACAAGCGCCCGGCGCCGCCGCGCCGAGCGGAGGCGTCGCTCCCGCGGCCGTGCTCGATCGCCAGGCGGTGCTTGCAGCCACCCCCCGCATCGCCATCGATACGCCCTCGCTTGCCGGCTCGATCAACCTGAAAGGCGCGCGGATCGACGATCTGGAGCTGAAGAACTACAAGGTTACCATCGCCAAGGACAGCCCGCCGGTCACGCTGCTTTCCCCGAGCGAGATGAAGGACGGCTATTTCGCCGAATTCGGTTGGGTTCCCTCGGCGGCCGGCCAGGACGCTCCGGGTCCCGACACGGTCTGGACCGCCCGCCAGGGCGCGAGCCTGACGCCTTCCTCCCCCGTCACGCTGGAATGGACCAGCCCCTCGGGCGTGGTCTTCACGCGCACCATCTCCGTCGACAAGGATTACCTGTTCACGATCTCCGACAAGATCGAGAACGGCTCGGGCGCGGACTACACGCTCTATCCCTATGGCCGCGTCACCCGGTTCGAGAAGCCGGTCTCGCAGGCGGCCTATGTCCTGCATGAGGGAATGATCGGCGTGCTCGGCGCGCAGGGCCTGGAGCAGATCACCTACAAGAATATCGAGAAGGACCGCGAGTTCACCACGCCGGACAAGGTGGCGGGCGGCTGGCTCGGCATCACCGACAAGTACTGGGCCGCGGCGGTCGTTCCCGACGGGGTCTACAAGCCGAAATTCTCGTTCTTCGACAAGGGCCGCAGCGGCTACCAGGCCGAGTTTCTGGCCGATCCGGTCACGCTTGCGCCGGGCCGCGACACGACGACCCGTCAATTGCTGTTCGCCGGGGCCAAGCAGGTCGACGTGGTCAATGGCTACGAGGCCAGCGAGCACATCGAGGAATTCAACCTGCTGATCGATTGGGGCTGGTTCTATTTCATCACCAAGCCGATGTTCTGGCTGCTGGATTCGCTCTTCAAGCTGGTCGGCAATTTCGGCGTGGCGATCCTGGTCGCAACGGTCTTGATCAAGACGCTGCTGTTTCCGCTGGCCAACATGTCCTATCGCTCGATGGGCAAGATGAAGAAGCTGCAGCCCGAAATGCTGGCCATTCGCGAGCGCTATTCGGACGACAAGGTCAAGCAGCAGCAGGAAACCATGGCGCTCTACAAGCGCGAGAAGATCAATCCGGCTGCCGGCTGCTGGCCGATGCTGGTGCAGATCCCGATCTTCTTCGCGCTCTACAAGGTGCTCTACATCACCATCGAGATGCGGCACGCGCCGTTCTTCGGCTGGGTGCAGGACCTTGCCGCGCCGGACCCGACGACGATCTTCAACCTGTTCGGCCTCGTGCCCTTCGTCCCGCCGGCCTTCCTGCCACATCTGGGCGTATGGCCGCTGATCATGGGCGTCACCATGTTCCTGCAGATGCAGATGAACCCGGCCCCGCCGGATCCGACGCAGGCGATGATCTTCAAGTGGATGCCGATCGTCTTCACCTTCATGCTGGCCTCCTTCCCGGCGGGTCTCGTCATCTACTGGGCGTGGAACAACACGCTCTCGGTCATCCAGCAGGGCGTGATCATGAAGAGCCAGGGCGCCAAGATCGAGCTCTGGGACAATCTGAGAAGCCTGTTCGTGCGAAAACCCAAGCCGGCCGAATAGGCCGGACCGCATCGGGCGCGAAAGTCGAACCCAGCAAACCGG
>JAUIBM010000621.1 GCA_030428345.1 Alphaproteobacteria bacterium
ACTCTGATGCGCTCGATTGCCGGTGTGCTGAACAACCTGGCCGACGCAATCCGTTTCGAGGGCGCGGCCATTGGCGACAAGCCCGCCGACGAGATCATGGCGATGGGCATCGCCATGGTGCCCGAGGGCCGGAAGCTGTTCCCTTCGCTCAGCGTCGAGGAAAACCTTTTGGTCGGGAGATATGGCCGGAAGACAGCCGGTTACTGGTCGCTGGAGACGGTCTATGACCTGTTTCCCATCCTCAGGGAGCGTCGCCAAAATCCCGGCACCGCGCTTTCCGGGGGCCAGCAGCAGATGGTGGCGATCGGGCGCGCGCTGATGAGCAATCCGCGCGTCTTGCTGTGCGACGAAATCTCGCTCGGCCTTGCTCCGGTGATCATCAAGGACATCTACAAGGCGGTCCCCCGGATCCGTGAGGCGGGCTGTTCGCTGATCATAGTGGAGCAGGATATCGGCCGCGCAATGTCGGTCGCCGACCGGGTCTATTGCATGATGGAAGGCCGGATCACGCTGACCGGCAGGCCGGGCGAACTGAGCCGCGAGGCGATCCACGACGCCTATTTCGGGGCTGCGGCATGATCTGGATCGACACCATCGTGCAGGGCGTGCTCCTCGGCGGCTTGTATGCGCTGTTCGCCGCCGGCCTCGCCCTCGTCTTCGGCATCATGCGGCTGGTGAATCTTGCCCATGGCGACCTCATCGTGCTGGGCGCCTATCTCATCCTTCTGCTGGTCACGCTCACCGGGCTGTCTCCGTTCGTCGCTGCCGGGGTGGCGTTGCCGCTGATGTTCGCGCTGGGATACGGCCTGCAGAAATTCATGCTGAACCGGGTGCTCGGCGACGACATCCTGCCGCCCCTGCTGGTCACCTTCGGCCTGTCCGTGGTGCTGCAGAACGCCTTGCTGGAAGGTTTCTCGGCCGACAGCCAGCGCATCCAGGCAGGCTCCCTGTCGACCGCCTCGATCACGTTCGGCGGCGTCAGCCTTGGCGTCATGCCGCTCCTGACCTTCGCGTCCGCGCTCGTGGTGATCATCGGCCTCAACCAGTTGTTCTACCGCACCGCGCTCGGCCGGGCGTTTCGTGCGACATCCGACGATCCGGTCACCGCCAGCCTGATGGGCATCAAGCCGGCCAGCATCTTCGCCAAGGCGACCGGCATCGCCATGATCATCGTCACGATAGCCGCGCTCTATCTGGGGATGCGGTCGAACTTTGATCCTAGCATCGGCCCCGCGCGCCTGATCTATGCGTTCGAAGCGGTCATCATAGGCGGGCTTGGATCGCTCTGGGGCACGCTCGCCGGCGGGGTAATCATCGGCGTCGCGCAGACCGTCGGCGCGGCGATCAACCCCGAATGGCAGATCCTGGCCGGCCACATCGCCTTTCTGGTCGTGCTGCTGGTTCGTCCCCGCGGCCTGTTTCCAAGGGCGGTGGATTGATCATGTCCATGCGATCAGCGAGCTATTCGGTCACCACCCGCACGCGGGCGTCCTCGATCTCCGCGATCGCGGCGCTGGCGCTTGTCGCGCTGGCGCTCGCCCTTCCCGCTTTCGCTTCGCGCAGCCTGCTCCAGGACCTGTTCTTCATCCTGACCATGCTCGTGCTGGCGCAATTCTGGAATCTGCTCGCGGGCTATGGCGGCCTGGTTTCGGTCGGCCAGCAGGCCTTTGTCGGCATGGGCGCGTACGCCATGTTCGGGGTCGTCATCCTCGCTGGGTTCGATCCGGTTCCCTCTATCCTGATCGGAGGCGCCGCCGCGCTGGCGATCGCCATCCCGACCGCATTCTTCGCTTTCCGCCTCCAGGGAGCCTATTTCGCCATCGGCACCTGGGTGATCGCCGAAGTCGTCCGGCTTCTCGTCGCGCAATGGAAATCGGTTGGCGGCGGCACCGGCACCTCGCTGCCGCGATCGGCGACCAGAGACATGTGGTTCACCGGGGCAATCGAGACGCTGTTCGACGTCAAGGCCGCGGCGGCGCGCGACATCCTCGCCTATTGGCTTGCCGTCGTCCTGGCGGTCGCGACCATTGCCGGCGTCTACTGGCTGCTGAGGACCAAGCGCGGGCTGGGGCTCGCCGCGGTGCGCGACAATGTCCAGGCGGCGCAATCGGTCGGCGTCGATGCGGCGAGGATGAAATGGCTGGTGTTCCTGGTGTCCGCCTTCGGCACGGGACTGACCGGCGCGCTGATCTATCTGCAGAAG
>JAUIBM010000622.1 GCA_030428345.1 Alphaproteobacteria bacterium
TGCCCGCGCGCCGGTTGACGAGGCCGCCGATCGCCGCCAGCAGGATGGGCGTCGTCATGATCAGGGAAGCGGCGATGATCTGCGCGAGCATCAGGCCGTCCTCCGCCTTCGCCAGCGCAGCCGGGCGACCTCGACCACGGCGAAGATCATCACCGTGCCCTCGATGATGTTGACCAGGTCGAGCGGGATATCGGAGAAAAGCTGCACGGTGGTTCCGGCGGAGGCAAGCGCCCCGAACAGCACCGCTCCGAACAGAATGCCGATCGCGGAGTTGCGCGCCAGAAGCGCGACCGCCATCCCGGTGAAGCCGTATCCGGGAGAAAACCCTTCCGAGAAGCGGTGCAATTGCCCCAGCGCGTGCGATCCGCCGCCCAGCCCACCGACGATTCCCGATGCGATCATGATGACGATGATGACCCGCGGTACAGAAATGCCGATGGCGCGCACGAAACGGCGGTTGAGGCCGACCAGTTCGCCCTCGAAACCCATGGCCGTGCGCCGGGACCAGATCGCATAGCCCGCGAGCACCGCCAGGCCGACCAGAAAGCCCGCATGCAGGGTCGAAGGCGGCAGCAGGCGCGGCAGTTCGGCCGCCGCGTCGACAAGCGGCGTCATGTTGTTGCCGGCGAGCGGAGAGAGCAGCGGACCGTTGACCAGATAGCCGGCAATTCCCGCCGCGACGAAATTCAGCATCAGGGTTGAGACGACCTCGTCGACCTCCAGCCTGGCAAGCAGATAGCCCGGAATGAACAGCCAGAATGCCCCGACGAGCATCGCGAAGGTGAGACACAGGAATGGCAGCAGAACGCCGAGGGAGGGTGAGAGCGTGAAACCGGCAAAGGCGGCGGCGATGCCGCCAAGCACAAACGCGCCGTCGACGCCGACATTGAAGACGCCCGACCGGAAACAGATTGCCGTGGCGACGCCGGTGAAGATCAGCGGCGTCGCCGCCGAAAGCGTTGCCGCGATGCGGCGTTCCCCGGCAAAGGCCTCGACGGCCATGAGGTGGAATATCTCGAACGGGTTTTCCCCGATCGCCAGAAGGACAAGGCCCGAAATCGCGAAGGCGGCAATAATCGGAAACGCCAGACCGACGCCGCGATCGAGCAGGCGGGAAATATCGCTGGCGGGGGAGCGGACCGCAGAATCAGCCATGACCGGATCCCTGCAGCACCATCATCCGGCCAAGCGCCTGGATATCCAGCGCCTCGCGCGGCTGTTCGCCCACGATTTTCCCGTCCGCCATGACCAGTACCCGGTCGCAAAGCTCGATCAGTTCGTCGAGTTCTTCCGACACCAGGAGCACCGCTCCGCCCTCCTCTCGGAAATCGCGCAGAATCGCGTGGATCGCCGCTATGCCGTTGAGATCGACGCCCCTCGTCGGCTGAGAGACGATCAGCAGTGATGGCGCGCCGGCGATCTCTCGTGCAAAGACCAGGCGCTGCTGGTTGCCGCCGGAAAGGATCACCGCCTGATCGTTGAGATTGCCGTATCGGACCCCGAGTCGCGACAGACGTTCGCGGGCGATTTCCCGCGCCTTTCCAAGCCTGATGAAAGGTCCCGCCTGGATCGGCGGCGCGCGATGGCTGCCGGCGACGGCATTGGCCATCACGCTCGCCGTTACCGCGAGCCCTTCATGCGCCCGGTCGGGGCTGACAAATCCGATACCGCGCGCCCTGCGTCCGGCCGTCGGGAGCGCCGAAACCTCCTCGCCGCGGAAGCGGACCGAGCCTGAGTCCGTGCACCGCAGGCCCATGAGGCATTCCAGCAATTCCACCTGTCCGTTCCCGCTTACGCCGGCCAGGCCGACAATCTCTCCCGCGCGCACGGCGAATGCCACGTCCTGCAGCGGATGGGACTTGTCGACGCTGGCCGCGCACAGTCCGTCGACGGAAAGCACCGCTTCCGCCGCGATCGGCGCCTTGGCGTGTTTCGCCGTCCCGGTTCCTGCGGGTTCGGCTTCGCCCATGATGTGGCGTGAAATTGTCGCTTCGTCGGTCTCGGCGATGGCGGCGCGATAGGTCACCTCCCCACGCCGAATGACCGTAACGCGGTCGGCGAAAGCCATAACCTCGCGTATCTTGTGGCTGATGAAGACGATGGTTGCGCCGCCTTCCCGCAAGGCCCGCAGCATCGAGAACAGATCGTTGACCTGTGGAGGCGCAAGCACCGCAGTCGGCTCGTCCAGGATGAGAATCCGCG
>JAUIBM010000623.1 GCA_030428345.1 Alphaproteobacteria bacterium
GCGCTTGGCCGAAAAACCCTTTGCCTCGCCATGCTTGCGCATGATGATGCCGAAATTCTTCGCCCCGATCGGCCGCAGGGCGTCCTGCGCGCACCAGTCGCAAAAGGCGTTGTAGAGATCGCTGGAGCGCACCCGGTCCTGGTCGCTTCCGGTGACCAGGATGCAGTTTTCCAGGAAGCCATGCAGCGGGTCCTGGCTGCTACGGTATTCCGCCGTCGCCAGCGTCACCGCTTCGGGCAGCACCAGCCCCTCCTCGAGATAGCGAATCGCGCCGGCAATCATCCAGTTGAGGATCCCGGACGCCTCGGCCATCAATTCGCCGACCACGGTCTCGAAGGGGCGCCGCTCGGCCTCGGGAATCGTCACCGGCCAGTGCACCACGGCCATTCGCCGCCAGATGCCATTGTCGGTGCCGGAAATCTTCGGGTAGCCATTGCCCGACATGTGGCCGATGAATTTGGTCGCGAAATCGAAATAGCCCTGAAACAGATTGCGGACGGAAATGTCCTCGCCGCCGGTCAGCTTCTTGACCAGATCCTCGCGCAACTGCTCGCCCTCGGGCAATTCCTGCACGCGCAGGAAGGTCCGGCCGTAAAGGCGGGCAAGGTCCGGGCTGGCGCCACCGGCGCCCTTGGCCTCGCCAAAGAAGCTTTCGGAGGGCAGTGTCACCGCCAGATCGCCCAATACCCGGCAGATCGTCTCCATGAAGACGGATTTACCGTTCGCGCCGGCGCCGTAGTGAAAGAACATCCTTTGCTCGGTCACGCCCAGCAGGCCCAGCCCGCAAGCGGTCTGCACCATGGTGCGCACCTCGCCATCGGGCAGGAAGCGCGCCAGGAAGGCGTCGAAGCGCGGGCAGCGCGCGGCGGCGTCATGTTCGACCGGCAACAGCCGGGTTATCCTGTCCTCGCGACGATGGCCCTGGCTGACCAGCAGCCTTGCGCTTCGCGTCTCGATGAATTGCGGCACGTCCTCGGCGGAGTTGTCCGGATCGGCAAAAGCGGGGTTCTGGGCGCGAGCCGTTGCCACGTCGAAACGCAGCGTGCGCGTCGCGGTCGCCAGCGCCAGCGGGTCGGCGTTGAAATCATCAGGGTCGGTCATGATGTGCACGGCGAGGCATGCCAGCATCGCCTCCAGCCTTCCCTTGTTCTTGGAGGTGACGGCATGCGCCATGCGCCTTGCCTTGCGCTTTTTCAGCGCGGCCTCAGCCTCGCGCGCGGCGTCCAGCAGCGCCTTTTCATCGCCGGACAGATCGCCCAGCTTCTTGCCCGTCACCGGCGCGGCCGCCTCGATCGCCCTTGCTTCATCCGGCGTCGGCGCCAAATATGCGACCTCGAGGGCGATGCGCCCGCCGAGCTTCTGCGCGATGGCGAGCGCTCGGGCATTGCCGTAATCGACATCCCAATGCGTGCCCGTCCATGCGGCATAGGTGGCGTTGCGCGCGCCCTCCTGCGCCAGCACCAGCATTTCGCGGAAGGTCCGGTCAGTCGCGCCGCCGAGCCGGATCGAGGCATCGCCCCTGGTCTGGTCGACCACCAGAACATAGCCCGGCGGCGGGGCGGGGTGCGCGGGATCGACGGCGGCGTATTTGGTCAGATGCCCCTCGTGCATCCGCGCAATCGCATCGCGGGCGCGGTCCAGCAAGGCGGTGTCGTCCAGCGGTTCGACCGTCAGCAAGTGCTCCAGATCGCAGGGCGTGTCGGCCTTGAAATGCACGCCGGCGCGGTCGATCAGCAGACCCAGCGGCGGTTCGCCCGCGCGGCCCGGATGCAAAGAACGCAGGAAGGCGTCTTCCACCGTGACCACCGGCACCTTCAGCCGCTGCGCCACCGCGTGGCCGCGCGGCGCGGTCGGGCTGGCGCCCCAGACAACGACGCCGTCGTCGGGCGCGGGGCGGCCAAAACGCAGGTCGCATCCGGCCAGATCAAGGATCCGGCGGATGCGTTTCTGTCTGAAGAAGCCCGCGTTATAGGCGTAAAGGCGGGTCCGGTCACCCGACACCGCGTCCGGGTGCGTCACCCGTCAGTTGCCTGTCAGGGTCGCGACGTTGGCGAAGGGTGTCAGGCCGCCGGAAATCAGCGAGATCGTCTTCGCCCATTGTGCATAGGGCGCTTCGGTCACGTAGAGCGTGTCGCCGTCGCGAATGACGAAATCGCGCGCTTCGAACATGCCGTTCGGCTCGGTCAGGTTCA